>JADFLD010000045.1 GCA_022564535.1 Gemmatimonadota bacterium | reverse complement strand
CGAACATTTGGCCATCGATGAAGACCATCTGGACCGACGACCCCTCGGCGAGCAGATCCCCCCGGGTGACCGTCAGGTTGGCGATCTTGCCCTCCTCGATGCTGCCGACCCGATCGTCCACGCCGAATATTTCCGCCGGCGACAGGGTAAGCGCCCGGACCGCCTCGTCGTGCGGAAGGCCCGCCTCGACCGCCGTCCGGGCCCCCTCGATGAGATCTCCGGGATCGTCGGCATAGAACGCGAAGGGCGCGCCCGCCCGCCCGAGCGCCGCGGGAGTTGTCGGAGCGAGCAAGCGGTGCCTGAGGACCGATAGAGCGACGTCGGCCTCAGGATCGGCGTCAGGGTCCGCCTTGGGCCAGTCGACGTCCACGAGCACCGGCGCACCGGCGGCCGCGAGCTCGGCGGCCATCGCGTACCCCGACTGGACCCCATACAGAATGGGGGTGACACCCATCTCCCGGGTCATCCTCAGCGCCCGCAGCAACTCCGTGGTCGAAGACCCGGGGAAGAGCACCGGCGTCCGGCCCGTTCTGATGTCATCGGCCGCCTCGAGCGTGAGATCGTATTCGGGCCGCTCGGCGCCCCGGGGGTCCGCCTCGTACCGAGCCTTCGTCCCGGCGTAGTAGTTCGCGTCGATCATGAACTGTTTCAGGTACGCGAAAGCGCCGGCAACCGACGACGGGTATCCCCGATGCCCTGGCCCTCCCCTCAGGTTCACCCGGTGGGCAACCGACGGCTTGAGCACCATCTGCCGCGGCCGCTCGCCCGCGAGGTTGATCGCGGCGGCGGCGCCCGAGAAGAAGCCGCGGGTCGGCGCCGTGACGACGGTGGTGAAGCCGGCCGCACGCCACTCGGCGAGCTGGTCGTCGTCGGGTTGCAGCCGATTCGCGGCGGACACCCACGTGTACGTAGCCGGCCGATCTTCAGGCCCCGTCGATGGGGGTGCTCCCTGGGTCGAGCCTGCACCGCGTCCCCCTCGCCCCTGGGGACCGTTCGGCTCGGGCGGCGCGTCCTCCGACGACATGGCTACCGAGGAGAGGCCGTTGATCAAGCCCGGATAGACCGTGAGGCCCGCGCCATCGATGACCCACGCGCCCGCTGGGATCTCGATGCCGGCACCCACCGCCCGGATGATGCCGCCACGCACGATAACCGTGCCTCGATCGATGACCCGGCCCGAGACGGTGACGATCCGCGCGTCTTCGATGGCGTAGTGATCCGTCCCCTGGGCAGGGAGCGGATTCGTTGACACGCACGGCGCGATGGCAAGCGCCATGCACGTGAGCGTGATTCTCTTCGATGGCATCGGTTCCTCCGAGAACATTGGGGCCCAAAGACTAGGTGCCCCCCCTGAAGCAGACCAGTGACGCCCCCCGCGAACACCCGATCGACCGCAGATCACGAACGCGTGACGCTTGCAGTCCCCGGATTCTGCCATGAGGTTGTCCGATCGCCTGCTGGGCCCGTCGAACGAAGGCCTCTCCAATGCTCCCGCTTCAATCTGTGTGCGCCATCGTCCTGGCCCTCTCCCTCAGCGGATGCCTCGAGGATCCGATTCCGGGCCCAGGAGCCCTCGAATGGAACCAGGTTGAATGGTCGCAGGGCACGCTCCATTTCGCTCTGGTCCGTCCCGTGGAAGAGGGCACGGGACCCCACCCGGTGATCTTCGCCCTGCCCTGGGGCAGCGGGTCCGCGACCCTCGTGGAGAGCTTCGTCCAGCGTTACTGGCTGACGGAGCCGGCCGCGCGCGGATACTACGTGATCGCTCCCGAGGTCCGCGGACCCACGCTGGAGGCTACCGCGGACGAGATCATCCCCGCGATCTTCGCGTGGATGGAGGCGAACCTGTCGTTCGACGCGTCGAAGGTCGCGCTTGTCGGCGCGTCCAACGGCGGCCGCGGCATCTTCTTCGCCGCGCTTTCGCAACCCGATCGGTTCCAGACGCTGCTGGGATTACCCGGTCAATACGGAGGAGAGGCTGTCGATCTGGCTGTCTTGGTGGGAAAGCCCATCTGGTTACTCGTAGGCGAGCTCGATCCGGGCTGGGTCACGGGGACGCAGGCGACGATCGCCCTGCTCCAGGACGTGGGGATCACCGCGGTGTCGAACGTGGTCCCGAACCAGGGCCATGTGCTCGACTTGAACGACGCTCAGCTCCTCGATTGGATCGACGAAGCGCTGGGGCGCTGATGAGCAAGGCCAGTCCCGGACGACGAGACGCATCGCCGCCCTAGGGAACCTCTGAACAAGTAGGGTGCACCGCGCGCAGGGGTCTCGCGAGACCTGGAAGTCGTAGGCTGCTAGTCCCAGCGGTACTTCTTCTTCGTGGGCAAGGCGTCGTCGTCGTCCCATGACGTGACTCTGTCTTCGGCGTCGGGATCCTCCACGGGGTCGCTGTCCCGCAACAACTCGGCGTCCGCACGGTTCGACTGGACCGCCGCAAGCAAACACCTCTCCGCCAACTCCTCGGGATCCGAAACGGCTTCGGGAGGCCCTGCTCCTGCCCAAGCGCGGACCTCGACCCCTCGGTTCGAGAAATCGAGACTCTCGAGCGCGTCGGCAGCGGCTTCGATGAACTCCGGATTTGGCACGATCTTGGCCATTTCGTAGATCTGCGTCGCCGCCCGAGCGTGCTGCTCCGCCTTCTTCGCCGATTCGACGTAGTCCCGCAGATGTAGGAGCGCGGTAGCCTGATGCCGAGCGGCGAGATCCAGCCACGTGAGCGTACAGAGGGTGCGCACCGCCTCCGGGCGGACCCGGATGATCTTGTTCGCGACACCCCTCGCGGCCTCACGCTGCGCGTCCTCGAGAAAAGCGTCGATCGCCCGACCGTAATACCCGACGGCTCGATCGGACAGCCCGGCCCTCAGCGCGAGATCCCCCGCCTTGTTGTGCGACGTACCGACATAGCCGGGCCGAGCTTCCGTGGCCTCGACCTCGATACGCGCCAGCTGAGCCTCGATGTCTTCCGGCTTTTTCGAGGAGCGGGACCCGAACAGGCGTGACAAAAACGACATGATCGTAGTCGCGGCTACTCGACGATCTCGAAGAGCTCGATCTCGAATACGAGCGCCGCATTCGGCCCGATCATCGCACCCGACCCACCCGGGCCATACGCGATGTCCGACGGAATCACGATTCGGTAGTGACTCCCCACCTGCATCAGCAGGAGCGCCTCGGTGAAGCCCGCGATGAGTCGGCCGGCCGCGAACACGACCGGGTCTCCATCGTACGACGTGTCGAACTCGGTGCCGTCGATGAGCGTCCCTCTGTAGTGCAAACGCACCTGGTCCTCGCGGGTCGGCGTGGCGCCTTCTCCCTGCACGAGCACCTCGTACTGGAGACCGCTCTCCGTGGTGACGATCCCCTCCCTCGCCCCGTTTTCGGCGAGATACGCCGTTCCGGCCTCCGCGTTCTCTTCTGCCGTGCGGGTCCGAGTCTCGGCAGCGGCGGCCTGGATCTCCTCGCCGAACGCCACCAAGACCGTCTGAAGCTCCTGACGGGGAATGGCCGGATCGGCCGTCTGCAGGGCGTCCTCGATGCCACGCATGAATGCGGCGCGGTCCAAGCGATCTCGGGTGTCTACGATCTGTTGGCCGACGTTGAGGCCGATGCCGTAGCTGGCCTTCTGATCATTCGTGTCCAAGGCCACAGATTCGTAGGAGGCCATCCCTTTGGGGTCCGAGCACGCCACGAGCACCAAAGTGACGCCGAGCAGCGCCGCACCCAACCGAGCAGTCATCATAATTCCCTTGAACGTTCTGGTGGAGACAGCCCGAAGCTAACGAGAGCCAGAACAACACCCAACGGGCGAATGGGCAACCCCGAGAATCCTCCTCGGTATTCCAAGCTCCGCGTCTGTCGGGAACACCGAACAGGTCGCACTTTGTCTCAGATCTACATTGTTTCGACCTAGCAGGAGACGGCTGATGATCAGGATGTCACATCGGATATCGCTCGGCGCGGCGTTTCTCGGAACCGCCCTTCTTTCGGCTCCTGCCGCGGCGCAAGGCCAGATGGACTCGCAGGCGATTCTCGCCGCAAAGGGTTTCGTGACGCCCCCGGACGAAATCGCGGAGATGGCTTTGGCTCCCCGCTACCTGAACGTGACGCTCACGAACATCAGCCCGGACAAGCGTTGGTTCCTCCATGAAATCGGCGACGGCCCGGTCACGATGGATCGCTTTTCGAGGGACTTCGATGAGCTGGGCGGCGTGTTCATCGACTACCAGGCGAATCGGCATCGAAACCTGACCATCCGAACGAACATCGGGATCAACGTGATCTCCGCCGACGACGGATCGGTGGTCGAGATCGAAGTGCACGGCGGCGCGCGTGTGTCGAACGCGACGTGGTCCCCGGACGGAAGCCGGGTCGCCTTCTTCGTACATACGGATGAAGAGACACACATCTACGTCGCCGATCCCTCCTCCGGTGACTCCCGTAGAATCACGCGACGGCCGGTGCTCGCCACCCTGGTCACGGGCTTTGAATGGACCGGCGACGGCCAGGCGATCGCCACGGTTCTGATTCCGAATGTACGGTCGGACCGTCCGGTGGAGTCGAGGATTCCGACGGGCCCTCACGTCAAGCAAACCGAGGACGGCGAGAACATGCTTCGGACGTACGCCAGCCTCATGGAGACGCCGTATCACGAAGAGTTGCTCGAGTGGCACGCGACGGGTCAACTCGCCGTCATCGACGTCGACAGCCGCAACGTGACCGAAATGGGCGAGCCAGCCATGGTCACGAGCTTCGACTTCTCTCCCACGGGTGAATACGCGCGCGTCGAAACGATGCAGAAGCCCTTCAGCTATATCGTTCCGGTTCGAAGCTTCGGGAACGTCGAGGAAGTGTGGGACCGAAGCGGGACGGTGCTCGTGGAACTCGAGCGTACGGAGACGCAGACCGGCCTGGACGGTAACCTGCCGAGCGCGCCGGGCGTGGGAGGGAATGAGGACGAGCCCGATCGCAGGCAACTGGCGTGGAGAGAGGACGGAGCGGGCCTGACGTTCCTGCAGCAAGAGTCGGCCTCGGAAGACGACGAGGAGGAGGAACAGGGTCGTAGAGGTGCGGGCAGGACCGACAGGGTCATGCTCTGGGCCCCCCCGTTCGACGAAGAGAGCCTCTCCGTCGTGTACGAAGCGGACACCCGCATGGCGGCTCATCGGTTCTCCGCCGACCACCGGATGCTATTCCTTACCGAGCGTCCCGAGCGGGGCGGTCGGGGCAGCGACACTCCCAGTGGGACGATTACCGAGTATGCCGTGGACTTGAGTGATCCCGAAACGACGTACACGATCGCCGAGTACGAGTCGGACGACTTCTACGCAAATCCGGGATCGCTCCTGCTCACGGGCGGCCGAGTGCCGGCTGGAGGTCGTGGTCGCGGTCGTGGCGGCAGCGGCAACTCCGCCGACCTCGTGCAGACGTCCGCAGACGGCCGGTACGTGTACCTCTACGGGAACACGTACGACGAAGACCCGATGGCCGAGAGCCCGAAGAACTTCCTCGACCGCATCGAGATCAGGACCGGCGAGAAGGATCGGCTCTTCGAGGCCTCGAACGACGAACGCCACGAGCGAATCGTGTCTGTCCTCGACGCGGACGCGTCGTCCTTCATCGTGTCGTTTGAATCTCCGACCGACGTCCCGCAGTCGTATCGGGTAGAAGATGGACGACGCGAGCAGCTCACCAACAACGTCGATTACACGCCACAGATGACGAACGCTCCCCGTCAGCGATTCACCGTGGAGCGCCCCGACGGCTTTCGCTTCCTGGTCAACGTCACGCTGCCGCCGGGCTACCAGCAGGGTACGCGCCTTCCGGCCATGTTCTGGTTCTATCCACGGGAGTACACGGACCAGGAGAGCTACGACGAGCGCGGACGAACGTACAACAAGAACGCGTTCCCCAATTTCGGAACACGCTCAATGCAGTATCTCGTTCAGCAGGGCTACGCCGTGGTCGAGCCGGACGCGCCCATCGTCGGCAAAGCCGGCCGGATGAACAACAACTACGAGAACGATCTACGGAACAACCTGGCCGCGGTCATCGACGAGCTCGATCGTCGAGAGCTCATCGACCGGCGCCGCCTCGGGCTCGGGGGCCACTCGTACGGCGCTTTCAGTACGGTCAACGCGATGGTCCACACCCCGTTCTTCAAGGCCGGGATCGCGGGTGACGGCAACTACAACAGAACGCTCACGCCGCTCATGTTCCAGAGTGAGCGCCGGATTCTGTGGGACGCGAAGGACGTATATCTCTCCATGTCGCCGTTCCTGCACGCCAACAACCTGACCGGTGCGCTCCTCATGTATCACGGACTGCACGACCAGAACGTCGGTACAGATCCGGACCACTCCCCACGACTCTTCCACGCGCTGAACGGGCTGGACAAGAAAGCTGCGATGTACCTCTACCCCTACGAAGACCACGGTCCGGCCAGCCGGGCGACGATCCTAGACCTCTGGGGCCGCTGGACAGCCTGGCTTGACGTGCACCTCAAGGACACAGCGACCCAGCCGGTAACCCAGCAGGATCAGGGCATGTAGCGACACGAATCGCTGTTGCCTGAGGGACGACGGGCGGGGCCACGAGCCCCGCCCGTTTTTTCTCGGCGACCGACGCAACGATTTGGGCGGGTCGCACGTCGAACCTTATGTAGCAGTCGAGTCGACCGTCGGGAAACCGCTCGGCGATGTCGACCGTACGGTTCAATACAGACCGCACGATGACCACGTCGCGAAAGGGAGGGGATGACGATGGAGCACGAGCCCGGTATAGAAGACGATGCGAAAAATCTGTCGGTGGTCACTGGCTCGGCGATTCTCGCGGGCCTCATCACGCTCGGCCTCTTCGTAAGCCAGGTGACCGCGGAGCCGGAAGCGACCCTTACGGTCGTCCGGGAGATCCGGCCGGTCGTCATCGAGGTGGTGGATGTCGTGGAGCCGGTCGTGGAGGTGGAGCCGGTCGTCGTGGTCGTCGCGCCGCTCTCTGGCAGCAACCGGATCTACGGCACCGTGACGACCGTATACGGTTCCGACTTCACCGGGTACATCCGCTGGGACCGCAACGAGGGTAGTTGGACCGACCTGCTCGACGCGACCAAGCCTCGTGCCCGTGGCGGCTCCAGTATCTCGGGCATCCGCTTCGGCCACATCGATCGCATCGACGTGCTGAGCCGGAACTCGGCACTCTTCACGCTCAAGTCCGGCGATCAGGTCGAACTCACGGGCAACGCGACGGACCTCGGGTCCGGGCTGCGCGCACTCCTGGTCGACGAAGGCGACGGCCGCGTTTCCGAGTTCCAGTGGAGCGACCTCGAGACGATCGACTTCTCGGCACCCGGCTCGACGGCACCGGCCGAGAGTCGACTCTTCGGCACGATGACGACCCGCTCGGGCATGCAGTTCACCGGGTACGTGACGTGGGACGTCGATGAAATCTACTCCACCGACATCCTCGACGGGGACCTGAACGGCAGGCGGGTAAGAATCCCGTTTGGCGAGATCGCTTCGATCGAGCGTCACAGCTCGTGGGGCGCTCGGGTCACGCTTCACGACGGAGAGAGCTTCATCCTCGAGGGCACGAACGACGTCGACGCGTCCATTGGTGGCATCTCGATCTCCGACGCCGCATTGGGCCAGGTCAAGCTGGACTGGGCCCAATTCGACAACGTCCGCTTCCACGGAACGGAAGCCGAGTCCGCCTTCGCCCAATTCGATGGCGGCTCACGACTCGAGGGCACCGTCGTGACGACGAGCGGGAACAGCTACACCGGTTGGATCACGTGGGACGCCGATGAGATGTACACGTGGGAGATGCTCAACGGTGAGATCCAGGGCGTCGAGTTCGACGTCGAGTTCGGCAACATCGCGCAGATCGTGAGGACCCGCCGGGGCGCGGCGGTGACTCTTAAGGACGGACGCACATTCGAGCTCTCGGACTCGAACGACGTCGACCGTGGGAACCGCGGAATCGTGATCCACACCGACGGGCGTGAGTTCGAGGTCGAGTGGCAGGACTTCGCGGAATTGACGCTCAAGCGCTGAGGAGCCCTCTGTACCGCAGACGGCGATCCCGCCCGGCTTCGGCCGGGCGGGGTTTTCTTTTTTGGGGTCGGTCCCGCAGAATGACGGGGTCAGGACCGCCGCCATCGAGGCGGCAGAATCGACCGAGCGACTCCTGACGCCCTCCGGCCCACGGATCCCGATGAAGAGCCATGCCCCTCGCACGCTGACCCCCTCCGCCGTCCTCGTAATCGCCCTGCTCTGTGTCGCCGTCACCGAAGCGCAGACACAGGCACCGCCCGACGCCGCGCACCAGGTGGACGCGATCTTCGCACGCTGGGACTCCAATACCTCTCCAGGCTGCGCGGTGGGCGTGACGCTCCATGGCCTGACCGTCATGGAGGGCGCATACGGAATGGCCGACCTCGAGCACGGTGTCGTCAACACCCCGGAGACGATTTTCGAGGGAGGGTCGCTCTCCAAGCAGTTCACGGCCGCGGCCGTCATTCTTCTCGTCTTGGACGGAAGACTCTCACTCGACGACGACGTCCGCACGTACATCCCCGAAGTGCCCGAGTACGGGCACACCATCACGCTGCGTCACATGATGACCCACACCAGCGGGCTGAGGGATTGGGGCAGCGTCGCCGGCATATCCGGGTGGGGCCGTGAGCAACGCAGCCACGACCACGATGACGTTCTCGACATCGTGCGTCGGCAAACCGCGCTCAATTTCGAGCCGGGCCACGAGTACTCCTACAGCAACACCGGCTTCAATCTGCTCGCCATCGTCGTCGCGCGGGTCAGCGGAATGTCGTTCGCAGACTTCTCGAGCGCGCGCATCTTCGAGCCACTCGGACTGCGCAACACGCAGTGGCGTGACGATTA
>JADFLD010000044.1 GCA_022564535.1 Gemmatimonadota bacterium | reverse complement strand
ACGGCGCGGGCCCGCGAGTTCGCTGTACGCGTGGCTCTGGGGGCGGAGCGCTCGCGGCTTCTTCGCCAGTTGCTCACAGAGAGTCTGCTGATCTCGCTCTCGGCCGCGGTGCTCGGGCTCGGCTTCGCAGCGGCCTTGAATCGGGTCTTGATTTGGGTCTCGGCTGGCACGGAGGAGCTGTACATCATGGCGGAGTTGGACGGGCCTGTGCTGGCGTTTACGCTCCTGGTATCCTTGGTTGCGCCGTTGGCGTTCGGCCTCTTTCCGGCGTTGCGGGCCTCTTCGACAGGTCCTGGAGCCGCGCTGGGAGATGGCCGGTCCGGGGATGGAGGGCGTGCTGGCAAGCGCGTTCGGAGCGGGTTGGTCACCGCCCAGGTCTCGCTGGCGCTCACTCTCATGATCCTCGCGACGCTCCTCACCCGATCGGTCATCAACCTGAGCACCCGTCCGCTCGGCTTCGATGGCGCCGACATCCTGACGTTCGAGGTCGCGCTCCCTGAGGCGGCGTACGAGGAAGAGCAGGCTCGTCTGCAGTTCTTCACACGGGCCCGGGAAGCCGTGTCCGAGATTTCGGGAGTCGGCGCGGTCGAGCTTACCAGCGCGCTGCCGGGTGTGGAGCCGGGGCGGAGGCGATCCGTCGAGATCGAGGGCCTGGAGCAGCCGGAAGGGCGCGCCGCGCCGACGGTGCTCATGACCACCGTTTCGACGGGCTTGTTCGAGCTGCTCGGGTTACAGATCGAGGGAGGGCGTGGCTTCGTCGAAACGGACAACGCGGAGTCCTTCCCAGTAGCCGTGGTCAGCCACGAAATCGCGGGTCAGTTCTGGCCAAACGAGAGCGCGGTGGGTCGTCGCTTCCGTGTACCCGGCGACGAGCAATGGTTGCAGGTCGTTGGAGTCGTGGGCGACATGCGTGCCATAGGTGACTTTGACCGTCAGGCGCGCAACGTGTATGTGCCCCAGGCCCAGGACGCCCGCCAGTCCCTGTACCTCGTGTCGCGGACCGGAAGGGAGCCTTCCAGTGTTGCGGCTGCGATTCGGGAGGCGATCTGGAGCGTCGATCCGCAGCAACCGGTCGATGCGATTCGAACCCTGGAACGTGCGAAGTACGAACGTTCTGCGGGCAATTATGCGATCCTGACGCTCTTCGTCGTCTTCGCGGTCTTCGCGCTCCTAATGGCTGCGATCGGCATCTACGGCGTGATGGCGTATTCGGTCTCACAGCGAACCGAGGAGATCGGTCTGCGCATGGCCTTGGGCGCCGAGGTCGCGACCGTCCGTTGGATGGTGGTGTCGCAGGGAGCCCGGCTCGTCGGCGCGGGGATCGCCCTCGGGTTGGTGGCGTCGTTCGTGCTCAGTCGCCTGCTTGGGAACATCGTGTTCGGCATCACCACGACCGACCGGTTGACGTTCATCGGGATGCCGGTCCTGCTCGCGCTCGTGGCACTGATGGCGAACCTGATTCCCGCACGGCGGGCCACGAAGCTCGATCCGGCGAGCACGTTGCGGGGAGACTAGCAGCCGTAGGATCGACACGGCGACGTCTCGACGTGGCGGGGCCGGGGCACCACAATGGTGGGTGGTGTCTTCGCGCCGCGTAGGCGTCCGGGCTTCCCCGGAACGCGCGGTGCCGTCCGTGAGAAGCGATGGCGACGTATGAGCCGAAAGAGCCTGTCTGGGTCACCGCCTGGTCGGGCGGTCGACGCAAGCTAGGCCGGGATCCGACGTTCGGACCTTGGGTGAAGCAGATCGGAACGATCCGACTGCACGACATGACCGAGGATCCGTTCGTCTACCTCGCTCGCACGATCTGCTACCAGCAGCTGGCGGGGAGGGCGGCCGCAACGATCCATGGCCGGTTCGTCGAGGCTCTCGGAGGCGACGTGACGCCCCCCAAGGTGCTCAGGGTGAGGGAGACCACACTGAGGAAGGCCGGACTGTCCCGGAACAAGTTGGCCGCGATTCGCGATCTTGCCACGAAGATTCGTTCGGGTGAAGTCGAGGTGCACGATTTGGAGGACCAACCAGACGACGAGGTCATTCGTCGGCTCGTTCTCGTGAAGGGAATAGGCGAATGGACCGCGCAGATGTATCTGATGTTCCGACTCCACAGGTCGGACGTGTGGCCCACGGGCGACCTCGGCGTCAGGGCGGGCTACGCGAAGGTCCATGGGCTCGTGGATCCACCGACCGCCAAGGATCTAGAGTCTCTGGGTGAGCCGTATCGCCCCTGGCGGAGCGCGGCCGCCTTCTACTGTTGGCGCGTACTCGAAACGGAGCTGGAATGAGCACAAGAACGACTTGGCTGACCGACGACCTGTACGACTACCTGATCGAGGTCTCGGTACGTGAGTCCGATGTTCTCCGGAGGCTGCGCAAGGAAACTGCCAGGCTCGAGAACGCCGCCATGCAGATCAGCCCAGAGCAAGGTCAGTTCATGACGCTCCTCGTGGGTCTCATGGGTGCGCGCACGGCGCTCGAGATCGGGACTTTCACTGGCTACAGCACGCTTTGCATCGCCGCCGGGATGCCGGACGACGGTCGGCTCATCGCATGTGACATCGACGAAGAGTGGCCGTCCTTCGGGCGCCGCTATTGGGCGGAGGCCGGCGTCGGCCACAAGATCGAGTTTCGCGCGGGACGCGCGTCCGACACGCTCGCCGATATGATTGGTGAGGGGATGGAAGGGGACTTCGATTTCGTCTTTATCGACGCCGACAAGAAGGGCATCGACGACTACTACGAGAAATCCCTTCGCCTGGTCCGCCGCGGCGGGCTGATTGCGGTCGACAACACGCTCTGGCAGGGCAAGGTCGCCGACAAGTCGGTCCACGACTCGGACACGATGGCCATTCGTGGCTTCAACGCACAGGTGATCGACGATCAGCGTGTGTCGATCAGTCTGGTGCCGATCGGGGACGGCCTGACGCTGCTGCGGAAACGCTGAAACAACGCCCCGCCTCCTTCCTGGAGACGGGGCACCGTCCTCACGTGCGCGGACTTTCTACACTCTCGAGAACGCCGACAGCTGGTATGCCAGCTCATTGCCCTTCGCATACGACCACTGCATGTCGCGGAACGCGCGATACGACTCGTAGACCCGGCGGAAGCTCGCGTCCTCGGCCGACTGCTCTTCGAGGTAGGCGTTGGACTCTCGCCACGCGGCGTCCATGATGTCCTTCGAATACTCGCGAACGATGACGCCGTGGTCATTGACCAGGCGTTGAAGCGCTACCGGATTGGCGTTGTCGTAAGCCGCGAGCCGGTCCGCGAACGTTTCACCACTCACGGCCTTGAGAACCTGCTGGTACGAGACGGGTAGCGCGTTGAACTCCTCGAGGTTGATGAGCAGGCCCATCGTGACGCCCGGCTCCCACCACCCGGGGTAGTAGTAGTACTTCGCGACCTGATAAAATCCGAGCTTTTCGTCGTCGTGCGGCCCGACCCACTCCGTCGCGTCGATCGCTCCGCGCTCGAGCGCAGGGTAGATCTCCGCGGCCTGTAGGTTCTGGACCGTAACGCCCAGGCGCGACATGACCTCGCCCCCGATCCCCGGAATCCTGAATCTGAGTCCCGCCAGTTCAGAGAGACTATTCACCGGCTCGCGGAACCAGCCACCCATCTGCCCCCCCGTCGAGTTGGCCGGGAACGAGATGATACCGAAGTCGGAGTAGATCTCGTTGATGAGCTCGAGCCCGCCACCGTGCATCATCCACGCGTATTGCTGGCGCGTGGTGAGGCCGAACGGGATGGCGGTGTCGAAGGCCAGCGCCGGGTGCTTCCCGATGTAGTAGTAGCCGGGCGACACGCCGCAATGGACGGTGCCCTGCATCACCGCGTCCATGACCTGAAGCCCCGGAACGATCTCGCCCGCCGCGTACACACGCATGGTGAAGTTGCCGCCTGTCAGCTCCTCGACTCGTTGTCCGATCCGAATTCCTGCTCCGTGCAGGAGGTCGAGACTGGGCGGGAAGCTCGTCGCGAGTCGCCAGCTCACACGCGGGCCGTCAACGACGCCCGTCTGGCCACCGCCAGCCGCCGAGGACTCGCCTCCACACGCTCCTAGCGCTGCTACGCCGGCCGCTCCCGCTCCCGCCTTCTTGAGGAAGTCACGTCTCTTGATGGTCATTTCGAACTCTGGTCTCCGGTCGAGTCTCGGGTCTGTTCACATGCCTGGAAGGGCCAATGAAGTAACGCGAGCCCCTCCATCCGGCAATCGCGAAGGGCTCACGGTGGCACTTCCTCGGCACGTCCGCTGGCGCTTACCGCGCCGGCACCGGATCTTTCCGGCTCGTCGTAGTCAAGCTCCCGAGACATGAGGTTCCGATGCGCCGCGCTTGCTTCCGGCCCTTCGCTGTCGTACTGCCTTTCCTCCTCGCCGCCGCCGTCCCGGTTGACGCTACGTCACAGTCGGCTGAGCCCGTTCGCTCGAGCGGCGGAATGGTCGCGTCTCAGCAGTGGATCGCGAGCCAGGTGGGCGCAGACGTTCTCGCCTCGGGTGGCAACGCCGTCGACGCCGCGATCGCGACGGGCTTCGCCCTGGCGGTGACGCATCCATCCGCCGGGAACATCGGTGGTGGCGGTTTCATGGTGATTCGGTTTCCGAACGGCCAGTCGACCACGATCGACTTCCGGGAGAAGGCCCCGCTCGGAGCGCACGCTGACATGTGGCTCGATGACAACGGGGAGTATTCGTCACAGGTGCATCATCGCAGCCACCTGGCCGTCGGCGTGCCGGGGACCGTGGCCGGCTTCGACAAGGCGCACAGGTTGTACGGTCGGGCCGACTGGTCCGACCTGGTCGATCCGGCGGTGGGCCTCGCGAAGGATGGCTTCGAACTCAGCGAGGCATTGGCCGGGTCGATGGCGCGTTTCGCCGGCCGGAGCCAGTTCGAAGCCGCCGTCGCTGCATTCACCCATGACGGGAAGGCATACGAAGCAGGGGACAGGTGGAAGCAGCCCGATCTGGCCCGTTCGCTCGAACGGATTCGGGAGCACGGCCGCGACGGCTTCTACCGTGGAGAGACGGCTCGGCTCATCGCGGAGGAGATGCGGAGGGGCGGCGGGATCATCACCGAGGAGGACCTCGATCGCTACCAGGCACGTGAGCGCCCGACCGTGACCGGAACCTATCGTGGCTACGATATCATCTCGATGGCGCCGCCGAGCTCCGGTGGCGTCGCCATCGTCACCATGCTCAACATCCTCGAGGCGTATGATCTCGCTTCGATGGGACACAATAGCGCGGAGTACATCCACCATCTGGCGGAAGCAATGCGGCGAGCGTACCGCGATCGGGCGGAGTACCTGGCGGACGCCGACTTCGTGGACGTCCCGGTTCAGCGCCTCACCAGCAAGGACCACGCGGTGTGGCTGAGGCGGAATCTCGACCCGGAGCGCGCGTCGGTATCGCACGCGTCCGACGTCGCCATGATCTCGGAAAGCCCGGAGACGACGCACTATTCGGTCGTCGACGAGGACGGTCTCGCCGTCTCGGTCACGTACACGCTCGAGTCGGGTTACGGCTCGGGAATCGTCGTGCCCGGTGGGGGCTTTCTCCTCAACAACGAGATGGGCGACTTCAACGCCGCACCCGGGCTGACGAATTCGAGCGGGCTCATCGGGACGGAGCCGAACCTGACGCGTCCGCAACAGCGTATGCTCTCCTCGATGTCACCCAGTATCGTGGCTAAAGACGGGGAGCTCGTCGCGGTCGTCGGGTCGCCGGGCGGTCGCACGATCATCAACACGGTCATGGAGGTGATCCTGAACCTCATCGACTTCGAGATGAGCATTCAGGAAGCCGTCGATGCGCCACGCATCCACCATCAGTGGCTTCCCGACCGAATCCGCATCGAGGCCGACGGCGCGACGCCGGAGGCGGTCATGCGGCTCGAGGAAATGGGCCACACCGTCCAGGTGGGTGGCCGGCAGGGTTCGGCCAACTCGGTCGGTATCGATCCGGAGACGGGTGAGCGGGTGGGCGCACCCGACCCCCGCAGCCCCGATTCCGGCGCCCGGGGGCGTTGAACGTGGGAACCGCCTCTCGAGACTCCGGCTTACCCCCGTGGTTGGCGGCCCGAGCGGTTAGATTCCTGGATGACTTCGATGGGTTCCGGATAGAGGGCGTAGCATGAGAATGAGAGCGATGGTATCGGGTTCTGCGAGCGTGGTCGTCGCGTTCGCTTTCAGTCTGCCTGCGTCGGCGCAGTCGACGGGCCCTCGACACGATGGCTACGACCCGAACGCCGCCCTAGCGGGGCACTATCACGAGGGTGAGCTCGGCGAGAAGCTCATGATCCTCGAAAGTGGGTTCAAGTGTGAGTGTGGCTGCGGACTCGACGTCCATACCTGCCAGTTCCAGATGCAGTGCGGCACGTCACCGGGCTGGTCGAGGCGCATCCAGGAGTCGCTTGCTGCGGGTGAGTCGGTCGATGTCATCAAGGCCGGTTTCGTCGCCGATTTCGGCACCCAGGTCCTGATGCTCCCGCCTCCAGAGGGCTTCAACCTTGTCGGGTACCTCCTGCCGGCTGTGGCTATCGTGACGGCCGGGATGCTGGTTGGACTCGTTATCAGGGGTGGTAAGAGTCGGGAAGCCCTGGCGCCCGTGGCAGAACTCTCCGATGATGACGTCGAGCGCCTACGGGCTGCCTTGCAAAATCTCGATGAGTCGGAGAGTCCCGACTGGTAGGTCGCCGGACGACTCGCAGCCCGTTGTAGGAACCGGGCTGTACCCCCGGGGGCGTCACTCTGGGAGGTGCGATGTCGCTCGATAACGTCCGCTGCTGGTGGGTCATGTCCGCGTGCTTGGGGTTCGCGGCGCTGACGGCGTGCTCGCCCACCGCCGACCGGATTCGTGTCGAGGTCGAGTTTTCGGAGTCCGTGAGCGCGGAAGCGCTCGATGGACGCCTGATCCTCGTTCTCTCCCAAGTGCAGGAGGGGGAGCCGCGCACGCACGTGACGGACGGCGCCAACGCGCAACCCGTCTTCGGTATCGATGTCGAGGACTGGGCGCCGGGGGAGATCGCGACGTTCACCGATACGGTGTTCGGGTTCCCGATGAGCGACCTGGGATCGTTACCACCGGGGACGTACCGCGCACAGGCGCTTCTCAACCGCTACCAAACCTTCAACCGATCTGACGGGCATACGGTGAAGCTGCCACCCGACCGGGGCGAAGGGCAGCAGTGGGCCCGCAAGCCGGGCAATCTCTACAGCACGGTCGTCGACTTCACGGTCGGCAATGGCGGAGGGGTCGACCAACTGGAGCTCACGCTCGACCAGGTCATTCCGGAATTGCCGGAACCCGAGACGCTCGAGACCGAATGGGTGAAGTTCGTGCGCATCCGGTCGGACCTGCTTTCGGACTTTTGGGGCACCGACATGTATCTCGGTGCTTGGGTCATGCTGCCCGCGGGCTTCGACGAGCACCCCGATGCACGCTATCCGCTCGCCATCTTCCACGGGCACTTTCCATCGTCATTTTCGGCGATGCGCGTGGAGCCGCCCGACACTGCCCAGCCGTGTGTCTACAGCGCCCGCTTCGACCTCGACTGTTACAACCAACTCCAGGAGCGGTACCGGCACGAGCTCTACCAGCAGTGGACCTCCCCGAACTTTCTCCGGCACCTGGTCGTGGAGATCCAGCACGCGACGCCGTTCTACGACGATTCCTACGCCGTGAACTCCGAGAACAACGGACCCTACGGTGACGCGATCATGCGGGAGTTGATCCCACATATCGAGCGGGAGTTCAGGGGCATCGGGGAAGGGTGGGCCCGCTTCACCTACGGTGGTTCGACCGGAGGTTGGGAGGCGATGGCGGTCCAGGTCTTCTATCCGGACGACTTCAACGGCGCGTATGTGGCGTGTCCGGACCCCATCGACTTTCGGGCGTACACCGTCGTGGACCTCTATCAGGATCAGAACGCCTACAAGATCGAGGCGCCGTTCAAGACGACGTACAACCCGGGCCATCGGAATTACCTGGGTCAGGTCGACCGTACCATCGCGGAGTCCAACCAGCTCGAGCTCGTACTCGGCACCAAGACGCGCTCAGGCCAGCAGTGGGACGTCTGGGAGGCCGTGTATTCTCCCGTCGGAGACGACGGTTACCCCCGGCGGATCTGGGACAAGGTCACCGGAGACATCGACCCGGAGGTGGCGGAGTATTGGAGGGAGAACTACGACCTCACGTACATCATGAGGCGCGACTGGGCGACGTTGGGACCGAAGCTCGAGGGTAAGCTGCACATCTACGTGGGTGAGATGGACAACTACTACCTCAACAACGCGGTCTATCTGGCGGAAGAGTTTCTGGAGGGCACGACCGACCCCTACTACGCGGGGGAAGTGGCCTACGGCGCGCGCGACGAGCACTGTTGGAACGGCGATCCCACGCAGCCGAACGCGATCAGCCGGTTGCGCTACATTCAGATGTTCGCACCGCGCATGCTCGAGCGGATGATGGCGAGTCATCCGCCGGGTGCGGATCTGACGAGCTGGCGCTACTGAGACCGTGCGCAAGCTGCCCGGCCTCAACAATTCCAAGTCAGTCCATCGTTCAGTGGGCAGCCTGCTGGCGTCACGGTGACCTTCGGCTTTTAATTCCGTCCGATGAAGTCTGACCCTAGAATCGACTCCGGTGTGGTCATCCACGGCGGTGTCGGAACGATCGCGCAAGAGCAGATGACGGAGGTGCTCGAGTCGGAGTACCGATCGGTGCTGGCCGAGTCCCTAGGTGCGGGCCACGAGGCGCTCTCGGGCGGTGGGAGCGCCGTGGACGCCGCGGTTGCGGCGGTCCGTGTCATGGAAGACTCCGAGCTCTTCAACGCGGGCCGCGGGTCCAACTTCGACGAGCGCGGCGTGGTTTCGATGGATGCTTCCATCATGGATGGCGCAGCGCTCGACGCCGGTGCCGTCGCCGGGGTGACCGACATCC
>JADFLD010000043.1 GCA_022564535.1 Gemmatimonadota bacterium | reverse complement strand
GGCGGTGCGAACCGGCTTGCCGTCCTTTCCGCGCCAAACCTCCTCCCGGTCCTGGGCGAAGATGCCGATGGCCTCGGCCACCACGGCGAACATCGGCACGCCGAGCACGAATGCGGCAAAGAAGAGATGCAGCTGGGCCGCGATCCACACCGCGGCTCGTGAGCCGATGATGGGGAAGTCACCGTATTCGCGCGGCGTGTAGCCCTGAGCCAGAAGCGGTTCTGCCAGGAGCGCCAGCAGGGTCACGCCGGCACCCGCGCACAGCAGCGGTAACGCCGTGCGCTGCAGGATTCGAGCGAGCGAGGTGCGCTCAGGCATCGGCGCCCGTCCCCTGCGAACCGCTGTCATCGTCGGAACGGAGGAAGAAGGGGAGCTTCTTGGAAAAGTCTACGGGCATCGAGCGACGCACCTCCGCCATGACTTCCAAGTCGACTACGAGATAACCGCGCTTTCTCGCGAACTCTTCGACCCGGCCAGTGACGACGCCTCGAACGAAGCTCGGAATCTTCTCCAGGCGTTGCCGCGCCTCGGGCGTCCACGAGAGCGCAGTCTCGGCCGCCTGACCATACATCATCGAACGCTGGCTCTTTACGAGCGGCCGATCGCCGGAAGGCTCGTAGACACACGACTCGTCGGCTCCCAGGAGGTCGCCGGACTGAGCGTACGCACGGGCCCGGCATCCGCCGCAGACCTCGCGGTACTCGCAGCGCCCACACTTTCCGCCAAGCTCGCCGTCTCGGAGCGCACCGAAGACAGGAGACGACGTCCATACATCGCGAAACGATTCGCGCATGAGGTCACCCGCGACCGCCGGAAGGTACGGGCACGGAGTGACCTTCCCCTCAGGGGTGATGCGACAGTAGTGGACCCCGCACGGGCAACGCTTCTCGTAGTTGAGGAGCCCCGACTCCACCCCAGCCTCGAAGACGTGGCGCATCAGCTGTGGCTGGCACTTGGAGCGGATCATGAGACGGCCCCGATACTGCTGCTCGAGCGAGAGGAGCTCGGTGAGGACATCCTCGTTCTCGGTCGGCGTCAGCCCCTGCATTCCCTCCCCGCGCCCGGTAGGAACGAGGAAGTAGAGGTTGAACGAGACGGCACCTTTCTCCGCCGCCCAGGCCACCATGTCGGAAAGCTCGTGTCGGTTTCCCTTGGTGAGGCTGGTCTGGATGATGAAGTCCAGCTCGTGCCGCACGAGGCGGTCCACCGCGGCCAGCGTTCCTTCGAGCGCGCCGACTCCGTGGCGAAAGCGATCGTGATACGTCGAATTGAGGGAGTCCACGCTCACCGCGACGCCTCGCACGCCCGCCGCCTTCAACGACTCGATGCGCTCGTCCGTGAGCAAGATCCCGTTCGTTCCCACGACGACCGTCGCCCCCGCCGCCGCCGCGCGCTCCGCGATGGCTTCCAAGTCGTCACGAAGCAGGGGCTCGCCGCCGCTGAGGATGAGCAACATCGACGGGTTCACCTCGAGCAGGTCGTCGAGAATGCGGAAGCACTCGGCGGTGGACAGCTCACCCTCGGTCCCGTGCCAGGCCCCGGCCGAGATATAGCAGTGGGAGCACTCGAGGTTACAGCGGCGCGTGAGGTTCCAAGCGACGACGTGAGGAAGAAGCGTTCCGTCGGCGCTCGTGTCCACCGGGTCGCCCCAGGGCAGCGCCAGCGTCGAGCCCGGAGACGAGTCGACGACCGGAAGCGGGGTCACGGGCGAGGCCGCAGCTCCCGTGCGTACCCTTCCCGCGTCCGCGCTCACTCCGAGGCGCCCTCGTCCTTCATGTACCCCTCGACGGCGGCCTTAGCCTGCTCCGGAGTCACCGTCTTGAAGTCGATCGGGCAATCGTCCGCGGCCTCGGCGACGTCGCGGATCGGACAGCGCGTGACACCGCTCGCCTTGGCCTCCTCGATGAATCGCCTCATCTCCGGGGTCAAGCCGTCGACACCCTCGGCCGCAGCCTTGAGCTGTTTGGACTGGAGCTCGCGGAACATCACGAGCATCGTGTCCATGTCGAATTCGTCGGCCTCGATCATCGCGTCCTTGTTCTCGTCCATGACGAGCGTCGTGACACGCCAGAAGTCGTGCCCGCGCGCGAATCGCTCGACCGTATTGCGCGCGAGCGGCCTCGCGATGAGCGGCACGGCACGGAGCCGATCGAAGGCCTCTTGGGTCCAGGCGATGGGATCTGCCTCGGTCCGCTCGCGGGTCAAGATATCGCCGGTGTAGGGGCACGCCGTGGAGATCATGGGTACGTCCGCTTCCGGGTCGGCGTCGTTCCCCTCGACGTGCGTCCGCTTCATGGCCTCTTCGGCCTTGACCTCCGCGAGGGCCAGCTCTTCCGCCGTCCCGATGCCCATGATGAGCTGCATGTGGGTGGGTAGGAGCTTGCTGATCGCTTCATCGAGCCGATCCCCGGTCACCAGGGGACGCTGGTCGGTGCCGAGGGGCGGAACCGCAACCATGGGCGAGTCATCGCTGGGCGCGGACGCGCCATTGCTCGAGGATGCCTCGTTGGCCGCCGCCTTTCCCTTTTTGCCTCCCACGCCCGCGAGAAGAGCCTCCGCACGACGGCTGCTGTTGGTCGCGACCTTGTCCTCACGGTACGTCCCGTTGGCGCCCTCACCGTAGTTGTCGAGAATGAACTCCTCGACCGCTCGACGCGCGATTCCCAGCGCGAAGGGCGGCACCCTGAGGATACGCACCTCGGCATCCGGTGCCCACTCGAGGCCGGCCTCGCCGTCCTCCTCGATCCACGGAATGTCCTCAGGCGAGACGCCCTCCGTCCCTACCAGCAGGACGCTGCTCTCGGTAAGGCGGAGGAGGTTGTCGGCTTGCGACCCGAGGTCCGTCCCTTCGATCCGGTGACTGCCGTGGCGCGCTATGACGAGCACCGCAGGCTCGATCTCGGCCGCCCAGCGGAGGATGCAGTCGAACGGCTTACCGACCAGGATCTGCGTCTCCACCGGCACGTCGGGGAACTCCTCGGCCATGACCTCCCCACGCTTCAGGTTGGCCTTACAGAGCTTCAAGAGCCCCTTGTCGATGATATTGTTGTGGAGCTCCTCCTGCTCCTCGAACTTGAAGACCTTCGACGCCGCGACCGAGAGTATGTCCTTGATGTTCCCAAAGACGACGTGGTGGTACTCGACGTCGAACGCCGAGCAAACGTAGAGCGACGCGTCGAAATCACGAGCCATCTCGAGCGCGAGCCGCAGAGCCTTGTAGCTGTATGCGGACCCGTCGACGCACACCATCATCTTCCCGCCCTGCAACGGGCGGTCGTTTCGGACGATGAGCACGTCCTTTTCGAGCTTCCGCAGCACGCGCGCGACAACGCCGCCGAGTTGAGAGAACTCCTGCCGGCCGATCCCGTGCGCACCCATGACCAGAAGGTCGTACGCACGACCGCTCGTTCCCGCGAGCTTCTCGTCGTCGTCCTCGTCCTCCGCGACGATCCTGCCGTCCTTACCCAGAATGATGTCGCCCCGCACCGTGGCCCCGCCGTCGTACTTGTCGGCGATGTTGGGATCGAAACCGATCAGGCTCGGTAGACGACCCGCGCCACTGTTGGCTTCACGGATGATCTCCTCGTAGTTGATCCCCTCGAGGAGCTGGCGCGTGAGCGAAACGCCGGCCGCCTTGCACTGCTTTTCGGTCTCGTCGAGGAACGAGTCGGAGATCAGCTGCAGCCCCTTCTCGATGAGCTTGTCGTGAATCCTGCGCTGTCGCTTGATCTCCTTGGCGGTCTGGAACTGAGCAGGAAGACCGGTCTCGAGCTGGCGAAAGCGAACGTCGTGCAGGCGGGCCGCATAGACGTGGTTTCCGGTGATCCGGCCGTCGGCACGCTTGCAGATCTCGATTGCTCTCGCAACCGCCCAATTGGAGGGGTCGGAGTTGTCAACCGGAACCAGAATTTCTTTGTACATGGCCACCCATGGGCTGTGTGGATTTCACACGCACGGGTGCCTAAGCGCCAGACCGTCGCTCTGTGGTCTAGTCACCCCTACAAGCGGCATCGGCCACTTAGGACGACCGTGCTGGACTTCTGCGTCTATGTCCGGCGGCCTCATCCAACTGTCCACCGGTTTATATATCAGATCCACCGAACCCAGCGGATCTCTACTTTACGCGTGAAATCCTCAGCTTCCGAGAGCCTCGTAAGGAGGATTCCGAATGTCGAGGAGGGCCAATCGGACCGAAAACAGAAGACTACGGCCCGACTGGAAGGACGAGTATGGGATGGGCGTCAGGGAGTGTCAACCATCCCCCGGACAACTCCTCAGGCACCCCTCTTCTGCTCGCCCCGGTGACCGTCCGGAACGCGAGTAAGCCGCCCCACTCAGACCTCGCCTGAGGCACCTAACCAGCGCGTAGCTGGTCCCGCAAAGACCGCGATCCCGAGCCCCAGACACACACCCCACAGAGCCAGCGAGACGCCGCCGCCGATCGAAGTGTCCATACCCATCGCGAGCAGCGTCTCGTGAAGCGCGCGGAAGGGTGACACCGTCTCGAAGGTCGCTCCGATCGAGCCGGGAAGGGGCGTCCGAAACACCCCAGACATGTGCAGGAGCATCAACGTGCTCACGGCTGAAAAGAGAGCCGCTTCTGCGAGAGATCGAGTCGCCACGGCCACGAGGACTCCGACGAGACACGCAACCCAAGCGGTACCCGCAAGCGCCGCGAGCGCCGCGATGAATCCGCGAGGACTCGCTTCGAACCCTACCGCGGCCACAGCGAGCGCCGGAGTGAGTTGGAGCACGTCGAGTACCGCCGCGGCTGCGCTACGTTGGAGGAGATAGCTGGCGGCGGGGACTCCGGCTCGGAGCACTCTGCCGGAGAGCCCGGACTCGGCATCTCTCACGAGCGGAATCGCCGAACCGAACGTACCGAAGATCGCAAACAACACCGCGTAGACCGCGGCCGCGTGAACCGGCGGCGCGGCCCCCATCGCGATCGGCGTCACGAGCAGAAGCGGCACGACGATGTTGAGGACGAAGAGTCGCCGACGCGATGTGGCGATGCGCCATTCGAGCGCCCACACGATGGCGGTCACTCCCCGAGCTCCGCACCCGTAACGTTGCGGAACACCGCAGCCAGCCCCGCGTCACGAACGACGACACTCCGGATGCGGGCCCCCGAAGCCGCGACGGCCGCACACGCTTCGGCAAGCGCGGCCTGCCCACGATCGCTCTCCAGGACGAGCGCGTCCCGCTCGTCGGCGAGGCGCATCCCCGCGGGGAGGGAGAACGCGGACTCATCGAACGAGCCGTCCAGCGTAAACTCGAACCGGCCCACGTCCGGGACCGACGAAAGAAGTTCGGCGGTACGGCCCTCTGCGACGACTCGGGCATCGTGGAGGAACACGATCCGGTCGGCGAGCTCGGGCAAGAGCGCAAGATCGTGACTGGCGATGATCACCGCTCCGCCCTCCCCGGCCCGCTCACGCAAGAGCCCCACCAGAGCCTCGCGCGACTCCAAGTCGAGGCCCACGAAGGGCTCGTCGAGCAATGTCAGCAACGGCCGGTGCACGAGCGCTGCCACCAGCAGCAGCTTTCGGCGGGCACCACCCGAGTAGGTCGACACCCGACGGTCCGCGTCCGGAGAGAGGCGCAGCCGATCGAAATGCTCACGGACAGCGATCTCCGCATCCTTGCGAGCGAGACCTGCGGCTCGGGCGAAGAAGACGGCGTTGTCCGTGCCTGTGAGCGACTCGAAATGACACACCTCCTCTCCCGCATATCCCGTCGTCACACACCCCTCGGGGCCGCGTCGGGGCGGCAGCTCGAGCGTTCCCTCTTGCGGCGACAGCGCTCCCGCCAGAAGGCGCAAGAGAGTGCTCTTCCCGGCGCCGTTCGGCCCGACCAGGGCCACGATCTCTCCCGCATGGCCTTCCAGCCGAATGTCCCGAAGGGCCACGGCCGCGGACGGGTATCGAAAGTCCACTCCGACCGCGCGCACCACCGGACTGAACGCTGGCTCGCCCCTCGCCCCGGTGTCGGGGTCAGACACCGACTACATGCCCTCCATGCCCAGGTCGCTGCGGGCCTGATCCATGACAGCGGGCGTGATCACGCTGATATCCTGTTCCCTGGCGTAGTCGGAGTAGATCCGCTTGACCATGCCGCGCACGAAGCGCGGGACACCCTCCAGACGAGCCGTAGCCTCGGGCGACCACGTGACAGGCCCTGGTGGCGGTGGCTCCACGCCTGCATCCAAAGCGTCCTCGCGAGGCGAGTCCATAGCCATGCGGGTCTGCTGCATCGGCTGCTCCGGGACCGTCCGTCCGCCGATCTCCACACCGAGTGAAGTGACGAGCTG
This sequence comes from Gemmatimonadota bacterium, assembly GCA_022564535.1. The sequence continues at coordinate 2,752 of JADFLD010000043.1, read as the reverse complement.
GGTCTCCATCGGATTGGTGAGCATCGCCATCTCGCGGTCGCAGCCCGGGCACGTGAAGACAGCCGTGAGCGTGCCGTCACCCGGGAGTTGGCGCTCTACGAAGGCCATCACTTCGTCGCACGGGACGCAAAGGAATTTCACGGGCCCGGCTCACCTCGGCCGACGTGGCGCTCCACTCGGTCGGCCAGCGCCTCGAACGCCCGTCCGAACAGGGACGCACCGTCCTCACCCGGAGGATCGCCCTCGTCGGTGCGGGCACCCATGATCGGGTCGAACGGAATCTCCGCCCAGAGCTCCAGGCCCGTGGACTCGGTGAGTCGCTCGATGCCGTCGCCAACGTACATGGGGAGCGCCTCTTCGGATCCAGGAGACGCGAATCCCGACATGTTCCCCACGACGCCGAGAGACTCCACTCCGGCCTCTCTGAGCAACGATACGGACCTCGACACGACAGATAGCGTGACCGCGGAGGGAGTGGTGACGACGATGACGCCCGCGGGTTTCGGAACCAGGTCGAGGAATCGGCCGATCTTGTCCGTACCTGGCGGAATGTCGACGAGCAGGTAGTCGAGATCCCCCCACACGACGTCCGACAGAAACTCCCGAACAGCCGCGGCCTCCGCCATGCCCTGCCACACGAAGCGGTCGGACTCGGGCCCCTTCCAGCGAAGCGGTGCATCGTCCTCGAGCAGGAGATCCGTCGAGATCCCGACGACGCCACCAGCCCCGCTCGCCGGCACGATACCACCCGGTTCGTCCCGGAGCCGGCTCCTCGAAAAACCCAGCATACGGCCGAGTGACGGCCCGTTGAGGTCTGCGTCCAGAGCGCCGACACGGAAACCCCTGCGGGCGAGCGAGACCGCAAGATTCGCGGTCACCATGCTCTTCCCGACCCCGCCCTTGCCGCTCGCGATCGCCACCACCGCCGCGATCCGCTCGAGCCGCGCCGCGACCCGCGCATGCTTCTCCAAGACCTGCTCCTCAAGCTGCGAGCCCGTCTCGTGCGTCACCTCGGCGTAGCTCCGAATCCGTCGCACCCCCGGGGTCGTGGCGGAACCGCGTGCGCCCCCGTCTCCGTGACCCATCTCTAGGGGACCAACTTGACGTGCGAGGCGTCGAAGACCTCGAGAGCATCCACGGGACACGACCTGCAGGAGCCCAGAACGTCCTCGCGGTTTACTCCGTCGATGTTTTCGCGAAAGACGGCGATGCCTTCCTCGTCCAAGTCAAACAGATCGGGGGCGACCTCGATGCACGTCTCGAAGCCGACACACAGCAGCCTGTCGATCCGGACCGTCATGCCTGCGACCTGACATTCCTCCGAGTCCATCCACCCTCCTCGGGCTTTCTAGAGAGGCCCTGCCATCCGCACGCAGGACACCAGCGCCATTCCGCGTTGGGGAGCAAAGCCGTCACAATCGGACGCAATATCTTCATCGTCGGCCGAAAACAGGCCGGGCACTCTCGCGCCGAGCGCAGCAGCAACCCCACGCTGAGCCAGATGAGCCCACAGCGCAGCACGACGAGGGCTCCGAGGACGACCGCCGCTCCTACGGAGAGATCCATTCCATCCTTCCTCAGGCCCCAAAATACAGTCCTACGCTACGCCTGGTCCGGTCGCTGGGTCTGCGCTCGTAATACGCACTCCCACCACCCGGAACGTGAGTCGTGCCAACAACGGCACCAGGATCGCGGCACCCACGAGGGCCAACCCTACCGCCAGCACGGGTCCGATGAACGTCGTCATGACCAGTCGCAACACGGTGTAGGCGCCGATGAACGCCGCGTAGTGGAGTATCAAGCCGGCGATCTGGCGGCCGGCCCCACCACCCTCGATGTTGATGGCCGCGCCGCCCAGGTACAGGGCGCCGAGGATTGGATACAACGCAATAACGGCGATCCAGACGATCACGCATGTGCTCCTGAAGACGGTCGGATAACGGTCAAGACCGGGATATTACTACTTCCTCACCCAGGATCACAAGCGGTGCTGCGGTATCGTTCACCGCGTCAGGAGTGGCTCGACCCCCGTCTGATCGCGGAGTGTCCCCTCAGCGCCCCCGACGACGCATGACGAGCCCCCGGACCAGAGGGCCTACCAACCCTCCGACGGTGAGCCCGATGACACTGATCACTCCGATCGGACCGAGTTGCTCGAGCGGGTCCACCTGGACGATCAGCGCCCCGAATACAGACGTCGCCGCGAACGCCCCTCCCCAGATCCCGGCGCTCACGAGGGTCCATCGGACGAGGCTCCGCGTTTCGGGATCGATCTCGCTCCACTGCATGCTCAAGCCCGAAACCGCTCCATCACGACTTTGGGGACAGAGGAATCGCCTCGTCGATCAGCATGATCGGGATGTCGTCTCGCACCGGATAGAGGAAAGCCCCATCTTCTCGAACGAGCGCCTCGTCGAGGCTGACGGTGACGCGATCCCCCCCACGATTGCTCACGGAGCCAGCACTGATCGACGCGTTGAGCTTTTCGAGCAGGTCATCATCTGCAACTCTGAGGGGCTGCTTCGTTTCGGGACACACCAAGATGTCCAAGAGACTCTGGTCGACCATGCTGACGCACTCCGTTGCGGTGGAACAAGTCGCACCACGCGACCCTACCAACATCGACGGTCCGTAAAGGGACCCTCCAAACCGAAGCTGGGCCGCGTAAGTTACACCCGACCTGGGACGAAGGGGAGCCCGCACATGGCAGTTCATGGAGTCTTTTTCAGGCAGAAATCGGCGTGCTCTGGAG
>JADFLD010000333.1 GCA_022564535.1 Gemmatimonadota bacterium | reverse complement strand
GCTTCATCACGCAGGGCCTTGAAGAAAAGGGACACTCCGTCGTGTCCGCCGGGGACGGAGAGGCGGGCCTGATTTTGGCCGATTCCCAGGGTTTCTCAGTGTTCATCCTCGACATCGGCCTCCCCGGCCGGCTCGACGGCTTCGATGTGGCCCAACGTCTCCGGAGCAAGCATCGCAACGTTCCGATCATGATGCTCACCGCCCGTGACGCGACCGAGGACTCGACAGCGGCGCTGACGATTACGTCACGAAGCCGTTCGATTTTCTGGAGTTTGAAGCCCGGTTGCGTGCGATGGCGCGAAGGACGGATCCCGGCGAAGCCGGTGTCATTCGGTTCGGTTCTCTCGAGCTCGATCCCCTGCGCGGCTCCGTGCTCTGCGACGGCATACCGCTCACCCTCACACGGATCGAGTTCGGCCTCCTAAAGTCGCTGGTCGAGAACGCGGATCGAACCGTGACGCGGGCCGAGCTGCTCGAGTGGGTCTGGGGACTCGATTTAGATCCCGGAACGCGGCTCATAGACGTGCATATGGTCAATCTGCGGCGAAAGGTGGAGGGCGTGGGAGGCTGCCGTCTGGTTACCGAGCGCGGAGTCGGCTTCCGAGCCGTCGAGGGAATGTCGTAATGGCACAGCGTCCGCAGACGATCCTGAGATGTCTGTAGTGACTACCGATAGGAGGGGTTCAGACGTCCACCGTGTCCGCTGAACCGATTTCGGGCCCGGAGGGGGTCACGCCTGAGCTGCACGTATGGAACGTGTTGGCCGGGGACCGGGTGTTTTGGCTCGCGGTAGCCATCCTTGGCCTGGCCGTAGCTCCCTACGCCATTCCGGTACTGGATGCCGACCAGCTCCAGGCGTGGGGCTTGTTCTACGCCGACATCCCGATTGCGATCGCCACGATGCTTGCGGTGGTTATCGGGATCGGACGGGTCAGGGCTCCGGAGGAACGCCGGTTCTGGCATCTGGTGGCCTTCGCCTACGGGGCCTCGCTCGTCATCAGGATGGTCCGGGTACTCATGCCGGAGGACGCCTGGACCGTGTCCCTCGAGATGGTCGATATGGCGTCCTACCTGCTCTACTACGGGGCGCTCGCGCTTGCCGTCGACGCGAGCCGGGGCCATCCGAGCGACCGCAGCGCGCCCCGGCTTCACGCGTTGCACACAGCCGGGCTCGGTGTCCTCGCGCTGGGACTACTCACGTACTTCGAGGCGGTTCCGTGGGTCGCCGCCCCGGAGGAAGTGGGGCCCTGGTATCCGTCGCTGTTCCTGTTCGGCCTTCTCGATGTCACGCTTTGCTTGGCCTTCCTGCGCGTGCGCCAAGAGCACGAGAATCCGCGCTGGCGAAGAATTCTCGGAGGCATGGCCGCCGTGAGCGGGCTCTACGCTTTCGTCTACATCGCGGAAGCCGTGCTTCATCTCGAAGGCTTCTACGCGATGGAGATCTCCCCCTATTGGGATCTGATGTGGTTCCTGGGGGACTTCCTGGTCGTCGTCGTCGCGCGACTCCACCTCGGTGACCGTGAAAGCGTGAGCGTGGTCAGCGAACCAGCGCAAGCGCAACACCCCGCCCGAGGAACCTTGGTGGTCGGGCTCTTCACATTGCCGCTCTTCCACATGCTCCTGTACTACCAGGGGGTGCTGGACCCCTCTCTCCGGGGTGTGAGGGAGGGCGTCGTCATCATCTTTCTCACGTGTATGGGATCGGTGATGCTGGTGTACTTCCGGACGCTGGAGCACGAGCACGCGCGCTCGGGGCGAGCACTGAGGGTCATCGAACAAGGGTATCGAAAGGCGGCCTTGGCGAAGGTGCTGTTGGCCGAGCGCTCTGCGCTGGTGCTTAGCCAACGCCGTTTTCTCGCCGATGCAGGGCACGAAATCCGTACACCCCTCACGGTGCTCCGGGGCGACTTCGAGGTCGCATTGCTCAGACACCGCTCCACCTCGGAATACGAATCCATCATTCGCCGCGCGCTGAATGACCTGAGGTCCGTGTCAGCTCTGGCAGACGATCTGATAACCCTGGCTCGCACGGATGTCTTGGAACGCGCTGGCGTCCTGACCTCGGTCGACCTCCAGTCGCTTGTTACCGAGGTGGACAGCAGTTTTCGAACCGCCGCGGCCGGCGCAGGAGTGACGATCGCGGTGGATGTGGAACCGGCTCTGTGCGTCGAGGCCGACCGGGCGCTCCTGACGCGGGCGCTCAGCAATCTGGTGGACAACGCCGTGAAGTTTACGCCAGCGGGTGGACGCGTGGCGGTCACAGTCAATCGGGACGAGACGTCGGATGTCGTCATCGAAGTCCGCGAC
>JADFLD010000042.1 GCA_022564535.1 Gemmatimonadota bacterium | reverse complement strand
CGACGATGTGCGGAATGGCCGCAAGCGTCTCCACGTTGTTGATGGTCGTGGGCATGCCGAAGGCGCCCACCGCGGCAGGAAATGGGGGCTTGATGCGGGGAAGCCCGCGCTTCCCCTCGAGCGAGTTCATCAGGCCGGTTTCTTCACCGCAGATGTAGGCCCCCGCGCCCTGGTGGACTGTGAGCTCTATGTCGTTGCCAGAGCCCATGATATCCTTGCCGATATAACCTTTCGCATAAGCATCTTCGACGGCTCGTGCGAGCACCTGATTGGTTTCGAAGAATTCGCCTCGGCAGTAGATGTAGACGTGCTGGGCCCGGATGGCGTGAGCCCCGATCAGGCAGCCCTCGATCAACTGATGCGGGTCCCAACGCATGAGCTCGCGATCCTTGAACGTGCCGGGCTCGGATTCGTCCGCATTGCACAGCAGGTAGTGTGGCTTGTTCGCGTCCTTCGGCATGAAGGACCACTTCAAGCCCGTGGGGAAGCCTGCCCCACCCCTTCCGCGAAGGCCCGACGACTTTACGGTCTCGACGATCTGCTCCGCACCCATCTCCAAGGCCATCTTCAGTGCCGCGTATCCGCCGCGCTCGACATAAGTCTCGACGTGGCGTTGCTTCGGATCGCCGAAGTACGTGCTGAGAATGCGCACCTCGTGGTCCGAGACGTACGGGTAGGCCATGCGCTACTTCCCTTGTGCCTTGAGGTGCTCGCAGATCTTGGGCACCTCGGTGGGGGTCACGTTCTCGAAGTAGCGCGAGTTGATCTGCACACAGGTCGGGAATCCACAGGCGGCGAGGCACTCCGCCTCGATCACGGTGAAGTTCCCGTCTTCGGACGTCCCTCCGAGCTCGGTATCGGTGTAGCGCAGAAACGCCTCCACGACGTCCTCCGCGCCTCCCAGATTACACGAGATATTCGTACACACCTGCACCAGGTGCCGCCCGACGGGCCGCTTGTTGTACATCGTGTAGAACGTCGTGACTCCTCGGACGTACGCCGGCGAGAGGTCGAGGAGGTGGGCCACCCGATCCATCGCTTCGGGGCTGACGTGTCCCCGCAGTTCCTGGGCGAGGCTGAGTGCCGGCAGCAGCGCTGCCTGTTTCGTCGGGTACCGAGTCAGAATCTTCTCGAAGCGTTCCTGATACTCACCCTCGAAGAGGACGGCGTCAGGGTGCTTTTCGGCGTGCATGAACGGCAGGGTTCCCGCTCCCGACGGGTGGCCACCGTGCATCGGTCGTTCGCCGACGAAGTCGTCGCCACGCACCTCCGCTTCGGTGAGGTCGAATTCGCCGGTGTTCCCTGCCCAACCGGGGTTATTGAAGGGGATGTCGCTCATCGGTCGATTTCGCCCAGCACGATGTCGAGGCTGGCGTTGATCATGATCAGGTCGGACACGAGGTGTCCCTCGGAGAGCTTGGCGATCACGGAGAGGTTCACGAACGAAGGCGGCCGCACGCGCCAGCGGACCGGTTTCGTTCCGCCTTCCTCGGCGACGAGGTACATGCCGAGCTCGCCCTTGGACGACTCGATGGCCATGTAGCAGTCGCCTTCCGGCGCTGGAATCCCGTCGGTGATCAGCTTGAAGTGGTGGATCATGCTCTCCATGTCGGACATCGCATCGGTCTTGGAGGGCAGTGAGATGTTCGGGTCCTCGACGTTGATCGGGCCGCCCGGGAGGCGGTCCATCGCCTGGCGAAGGATATGCACGGACTGCTGCATCTCTTCCATCCGGCACAGATACCGGTCGTAGCAGTCGCCGTGCTCTCCGACCGGAACCTCGAAGTCGTACGTCTCGTAGTCGTAGTACGGGCGGTCCTTGCGGACGTCGTAGTCCACGCCGGTCGCTCGCAGCGTCGCACCCGTGAGGCCGTGGTTGATGGCATCCTCGCCGCTGATGACTCCGATACCCTGGGTGCGGCCAATGTGAATCTGGTTGCCGGTCAGCAGCTGGTGGACCTCGCCGAGCGTGTTGGGGAAGGTGTCGAGAAACGCGAGCAGTTCGTCGAGCCATCCCTCGGGCAAGTCCGCCATCATGCCGCCCACACGGGTCGCGGATGTCGTGATCCGGGCCCCCGTCAGCGACTCGTGGAGCCCGTAGATCTTCTCTCGCTCCTGGAACGCGTACAGGAAGGGCGTGAAGGCTCCCACGTCGATCGCCGTGGTTCCAAGCCAAAGAAGGTGGCCGAAGATCCGGTCGAGCTCCATCAAGATGACCCGCACGACCTTGCACCGTTCGGTGACCTCGATGCCCATCAGCTTCTCGACAGACATCACGTAGGCGCAGTTGTAGATCAGTGGGGCGAGGTAGTCCATCCGGTCGGTCAGTGGGACGATCTGGTTCCACGTCCTGTACTCGCCGAGCTTCTCGAACGACGAATGCAGGTAGCCGATGTCCGGAGAGACTTTCACCAACGTCTCACCGTCGAGCTCGCACACGAGGCGAAGCACGCCGTGCGTCGCCGGATGCTGTGGCCCGATGTTGATGAGCATGTGTTCGGTGCCGATTTCCGGAGCGTCGACCTCGAAGGAGGCCACAGGGCTCTGCACGCCGCTGCCACCCGATCCCATCTCGCGGCCAGGCCCCACCTCGAACTCTACGGTCTTGGTGCCCATCAGCCCTCTTCCTCCGCTGCAGGACCGATCGTGCCGGCCTCGACGGGAGCGATGCCCTGAGGTTGCCGGTGAAGAAGCTCCGAGGGCTGGTAGAAGCGCGCTACGTCCTGATTCAGGGCGCAGCGGGTCTGTTCCGCCCGCGAGAAGCGACCCCGTAGGGGGAAGTCCTTTCGCAGCGGGTGACCCTCGCCGTAGTCGTCGGGCATGAGTATGCGGCGGAGGTCCGGATGGCCCCTGAACGTCACGCCGAAGAGGTCGAAGACTTCGCGCTCGAGCCAGTCGGCCGCCTTCCAGAGATCGCACACCGAATCGATCTCCAGCGCGTCCAGTGGAAGTTCACAGCGTATGCGAAGCTCGTGCTTGTGTACCGTCGAGAACATTTGATAGACGACGTTGATCGGCCTGCCCCCGCCGTAATCCAGCGCCGTGACGTCGGACATCATGTCGTACTTGTGATCGGGGTCGTCCTTCAGCCAGGCAAGGATCTCGTGGCTCCGGGCCGGGTCGATCCAGACGACGAACTGATCGCCCGCGTTCAACCGATGACGCACCACCGCGTCACCGAACTTCTCGATGAGCGCGGCGACTGACTTATGATCGCCGGGGTCACCGGAGGACGCGGTGTCGGCCGCTTCGGCGGCCTTCGAGGGCACCGGTCCCGCGTCCACCGCGTCGAGCCCACCCGTCGTGTCGTCGATCATGGGGTCAGGAGAGCGGGTCGTCGGGCGCGGGAACATCGGTCACCGCGCTTCCTGTCGAGAGCTGCTCCTGCTGCGTGGAGTTGCCGAACGGCCCGGTTAGGCCGACCAATTCTGCTGCGTTCGCGTGCGCTTGGGCGACGAGCGCGGGGTCTTCGGCGCGGTGTTCGAAGTGTTTTGTGAGGCTTTCCTCGCGGATCTTTTCCTGGATCATCATCAGGCCGTAGATCAGCCCCTCAGGGCGAGGCGGGCACCCGGGGATGTACACGTCGACCGGAACGATCGTGTCGATCCCCTGCACCATCGAATAGACATCGAAAACGCCGCCCGAACTCGCGCACGCACCCATCGAAATGCACCACTTCGGTTGCGGCATCTGGTCCCAAATTCGCCGCAGGACCGGAGCGAGCTTGTACGGGACCCGGCCGGCGCAGATGAGGACGTCGGCCTGGCGGGGACTGAACGACATCCGCTCCATGCCGAAACGGGCCAAGTCGTAGTTCGACGCCGCTGAAGCCATCATCTCGATCGCGCAGCACGCGGTCCCGAACGGCATGGGCCAAAGGGAGTTCATCCGGCCCCAGTTGATGATCGCGTCGATCTTGCTCGTGAGAAACGTCGGACTACCCGCCCCGAACATTCCACCGGTGGTCTTGGCTACGCCTCCGCCCGGAAGCAAGTCACCTAGTCCCATTCCAGACCTCCTTTTTTCCACTCATAGATCAACCCGACCGCGAGAACCGTCACGAAGAGGCTCACCGACACAAAAGCACTCCATCCGAGCTCGCGCATGTGCACGGCCCATGGAATCAAGAAGATCGTCTCGAGGTCGAAGACAATGAAGCTGATCGCGACCATGTAGAACTTGATCGAGAAGCGCTCGCGCGTACTCCCGAGTGGAATCATTCCCGACTCGTAGGGCATGAGCTTCTGCGGCGTGTCCCGTCGCGGACTGAAGAGGTGCGAGGTGACCACCATCCCGAGCGCATTCAGGATCGATACTGCGAAGAGTATTAGGAGAGGGAGATACGCTCCCGACATGGGATCGCTTGGGTTTGTGAAGTCGTTCACGAGCGTGCCCGACGGCGAAAAGGTACCCGGGCCGCGGCGGGAGTGTCAACGGCTGAACCGAGTCTTTGCGCCGGATTCGGCTGGTTTGACCGACGTCCTGCAAGTCGTCTATCTTGGGCCGCCCACAGGCGCCGGGAGTCGGTCGTGAAGACGGTCCCGGGACGGGCGCCATGCCAGCCACCGGAGAAGCGCAGTCGATGTCCATCAAGAGCGATAAGTGGATTCGTAGGATGTGCGAAGAGCACAGGATGATCGAGCCCTTCGAGACCGGCCAGGTTCGTGGCGGCAAGATCTCCTACGGAATCTCCTCTTACGGATACGACATCCGCGTGTCGACCGAGTTCAAGGTGTTCACCAACGTTCACAACTCCATCGTCGATCCGAAGAACTTCGACGATCGGTCGTTCGTAGACATCGTCGGACCCGAATGTGTCATCCCCCCGAACTCTTTTGCGTTGGCGCGCACCGAGGAGTACTTCCGGATTCCGCGGAACGTCCTCGTCCTCTGCGTCGGCAAGTCCACGTACGCACGCTGCGGCCTGATTGTGAACGTGACGCCGCTCGAGCCGACTTGGGAGGGCCACCTCACCCTCGAGATCTCGAATACGACACCCCTTCCGGCCAAGGTCTACGGTGGCGAAGGGATCGCACAGCTGCTGTTCTTCGAAGGGGATGAGGAGCCGGAAGTGGCGTACGCGGACCGCAAGGGCAAGTACATGCGGCAGACGGGGGTCACGCTGCCGAAGATGTAGCGAGTGCGAGTGCCGGGGAGTCTGACGTCAAAGACGGATAACGGATAGATAGGTAAGGCGTTGGTGCATGGCTCCGAACAGAGAACAGATCTCCCGTCCCCCGAGCGAAGATCACGCGACTCGGTAGCTGTCCGGCATCCCAAGGCGAGTCATCGTGTTGAGAATACCGCACGCGAGTTGCACCTCCACGCGTTGGCCCTCAAGGGTTCGACTTCGCATGCTTCGGCCGATGATCGTTTTGTATCGGTAGACAGCATTCTCGACCAAGCTGCGCCTGCTGTATCCGGAGCGCGTGTGCCACTCGCGTCGACCGAGTTCTCGGATCGAGCGGATGTTACGGTTTCGCTCCCTCAGCGCGGCCGAGGGCCGTGGACTCAGCTGGGCATCGCGTCCAGGCGGAATGAGCACTCTGACTGCTCGACCTTCACCGCGCTCTTGAGCGGCTTCGTACACGGCACGGGTGTCGTACGCACCGTCGGCAGAGACCGACGCGAGGGGCTGATCTATCTGCTCAAGCAGGGTCGGAACCTGGGTCGAGTCATGCGTCCGACGGCCCGTCAGATCCGATGCAACGATCTCACCCGTGCCAGCGTCGACCGCGAGGTGCAATTTTCTCCAAGCCCTGTTCCTGGGCGGTTTCCGCAGATGACCGACATGAATCCTGAGCCCAGTGCTGTCGATGAGCAGATGGATCGGTCGATCCGTGACGAGCCTACGACACCGAATGTCGCCGAGCTTCTTCAGCCGCCGAGACAGCGTGGTGTGGTCAGGGATCGGGAGATCGACGTCGAGCATCTGGGCCAGCGAGCGGAGGAAGCCCTCGGTCTGGCGAAGCGGAAGATGAAAGACCATGCGGATCGTCAGCGCAGCCTCGATCGCGATGTCCGCATACCTGCGTTGGCCGCCGGGTCTGCCGCTGGCTGGAGCACGCCAGGCGTCGAGTGCGGTATCGGAGAGCCAGATGGTCAGGTCGCCTCGGCGCTGCAGGCCGGCCTCGTACTCAGGCCAATTGCTGACCCGATACTGCGACTTCGCGTGCTTGTATTGGCTTCGCTTCGGATACTTCACGGGTGATGACTCCTGGGTCTGGGGCTTCGCGTCACAACGAAGCTAGATCAGGAGCCATGCACCAACGCCTCAGCGACCTGCTAACCGCGTTCTCTAGCGCAGCCCCAACGCGATCCACTCCGGTGGGTGGTTGCGGCCCCCGATCGCAACGACGATGTACTGCTTGCCTTCGTGCATGTAGGTCATGGGTGCGCCGGTCACGCCGGTGGGTAGGTCGGTCTCCCAGATCACTTCTCCGGTCGCCTTATCGTAGGCGCGGAATACCTTCCCCCACATGTTCCGCTGAACGCCCCCGAACACGTTCCCTCCGTCGCCCATGAAGAGCAGCGTCCGGGTCACGAGCGACGCGGGGCGACTGGCGATGCCCAAGGCGGGAAGGTCGAGAGCGTCGAGGAGCGGATGGTCCTCGAGGCCACGACCGTTCGCGACCGACCACACATGCTCTCCGGTGTTCATGTCGATCGCGGTGATCCGCCCCCAGGGCGGCTTGGTGATCGGCACCCCTTCGAGGTAGGGGGCATTCCGGTTGGGGCTCCAATATTCCATTTCCGACTCGGGGTCGGTCGCCCTCTCCAGTCGATACACCCGGGGGATGGCGTGTGCGAAGGCGTAGTAGATGCTTGTCTCAGGATCGAAGGCGCCCGTATTCCAATTCCCGGCGCCCCAGGACCCCGGGAGCATCAGGGTGCCACCGTTGCCATCACCCTCCCCCGACACGACGGAGGGCGGTGTGAATATCTCGCCGAGCACGAACGAGTCGGCCAGCGCAAGCGCCCGGCTCCGGAGTTCGGGCGTGAAGTCGATGAGGTCGTCCACGGTCAGGCCCTGTTGCGCAAACGGGGCGGGCTTGGTCGGAAACGGCTGGGTGGGGGACGTTCGTTCGCCCGGCACGGTCGACTGGGGCACGGGCCGTTCCTCGATAGGCCACACGGGCTCGCCCGTCACGCGGTCGAAGACGTAAAGGAATCCCGTCTTGCTCGGCTGCATGACGGCTCGAATGTGTCGGCCATCGACCGTGATGTCCCCGAGCGTAGGGGGTCCGACCGTGTCGTACTCCCACAGGTCGTGGTGGACCATCTGGAAGTGCCAGACGCGCTCTCCTGTCGTGGCGTCGATCGCGACGAGGCTGTTCGAGAAAAGGTTCGCCCCCGGGCGGTGGCCCCCGTAGTACGCCGCGGTCGGGGCAGTGAAGGGCACGTAGACCAGGCCGAGCTCCTCATCCGCGCTCAAGCAGCACCACGATCCCAGGTCCCCAGAGTACTTCCACGAGTCGTCGCCCCAGGTGTTGACCCCAAGTTCGCCCTCCTCCGGCACGACGTGGAAGGCCCACAGCAGGCGACCGGTCCGGACGTCGTATCCGCGCACGTTCTCCGGAGCACTTCCGCGCCACAGCATGCCCGAGTCGCCCGGACCGTCAACTACCCCACCGACGACGATCACGTCACCGACCACGATGGGGCCGGAGCTCCAACTGAAGGACCTCCCCGTGGGCGGGATCAGATTCACCCGACCCTGCTCGCCGAAGTCGGTGTACGTTGCGCCGGTGGCGGGGTCGAGCGCGTAGAGGTACGCGCCCCGCACGGACAGGAGCCTGCCCTCGTCGCCGTCGTGCCAGTAATCCACTCCGCGAGAGCTGCGCGCGGTGGCCTCCTCCGGCGAGGCGTTGAAAGGCCGTTGACGCCAGATCGTCTCCCCCGTGCCAGGGTCGAAGGCTTCGACGAGCCCCAGAGCGTCGGGAGCGAAGAGGGTTCTGCCGATCAGAATCGGAGTCGATCGCAGATTGCCGGACACATTGCGACCGGGGAACTCCTCCGTGTAAGCAGGATCGATCGCGGAACGCCGCCACAGAATTCTTAGATCTTCGACGTTGTACCGATCGATCTGGTCGAGTGGCGCGTAACGTTGGAACGATCGATCGCCTCCGAAGTAGGTCCAATCGCTGGCAGGAAGCGGTTGGGTCGGAGTCTCATGCGCCTGCGTCAGCGCGAGCACTGCGAACGCGGTGGCGGCGTCTGCCATGAAGAGCAGGCACGTGCCCGCCACCCATGCCAACACGGCTTTCCTCATCTGAGAGCCAACGCGACCCACTCGGCCGCGTGACCGTTTCCGCCGATCGCCATGACGATGTATTGCGTCCCGCCGTACATGTAGCTCATCGGCGCGGCGGTAGCGCCGGCGTCTAGTTCTGTGGACCAGATGACCTCACCCGTCGCCTTGTCGTACGCGCGGAAGCTCAGGCCCCACATGTCCTCGGAGGTCCCGATTATGGCGTCGCTTCCTTCCGCAACGAACAGCAGCGTCGATGTAACGAGGGGAGCGGCGCGTCCCGGAACTCCCAGCGGTCCGACGTCGAGGCCCTCCAAAAGTGGATGGTTTCGCAACCCGTCTCCGTTCGCGACCATCCAGACGTGCTCGCCTCTGTTCATGTCGATCGCAGTGATCCGACCGTATGGAGGCTTGAAGATCGGGAGCCCGTCGATGCGGGGCACCCGACTGTCTAGTTCCTCGAAGCCCGAGTACAGCATCGTCGCCTCAGGCCCGGACGGCTGGGTGATCGTGTACACGTCGGGTAACATGTGAGACACGGCGTAGTAATAGCCCGTCTCGGGATCGAAGGCGCCGGTGTTCCAGTTGGCCGAGCCCCAGATGCCCGGGCGCCCGAGTGTGCCAAGCTTGCCGTCCGTAGGCATCGACGGCGGGGTGAAGATCGGACCGAGCAGGAAAGGCTCGACTAGTGCCAGCGCGCGCGCGCGAAGCTCGGGCGTGAAATCGATCAGGTCGTCCTCCGTCACGCCTTGGGCGCCGAAGGGAGGCGGCTTGGTCGGAAAAGGCTGGGTCGGGGAGCTATGCTCACCCGGCACGGTCGACTGCGGCACAGGCCGCTCTTCGATCGGCCATACCGGCTCT
>JADFLD010000332.1 GCA_022564535.1 Gemmatimonadota bacterium | reverse complement strand
TGTCCCAGTCGTCGCGGAGTGGAGCAGACGAGCGAATTCCTGAATGCGAACGGAGTCGACGCGCTCCCGTACCATGCGGGGCTCCCCGACGACGTGCGCCACCGGAATCAGGAGGCGTTCCAAAAGGATGATGTCGAAGTGATCGTGGCGACCGTCGCGTTCGGCATGGGGATCGACAAGTCCAATGTGCGTTTCGTCATCCACCGCGACATGCCCAAGGATATCGAGTCCTGGTATCAGGAGATGGGTCGCGCCGGTCGCGACGGCCTCGACAGCGACTGCATCGTCTTCTATTCGTGGGCCGACGTGAAGATGCATGAGCGCTTCTTGAACGACATAGAGGATCCCGAGCTCCGGCACCGTAAGCACCAGTCGACGGTAGATCTCTTCCGTCTGCTCGACTCGAGGCGATGCCGGCACCAGGCGGTGCTTCGGTACTTCGACGAAGAAATGAGACCGTGCCACGCCTCGTGCGACGTGTGTACCGGCGAGGAGGTTGCGGACGTGGCTGCCGCCGCGATGATGTCCCAGGGAGGCACGGTGAAAAGTGTGCGTCGGCGACGTGCCGGCACGGTGGCTTCGCCCGCAGGGCCGAGCTCCCCCGAGGAGGAAGACCTCTTCCAGCGCCTCCGAACCCTGCGCAAGGAGCTCGCCGATTCCCAGGGCGTTCCTGCGTACATCGTGTTCAGCGATAAAGTGCTCCGCGAGATGGCGGCACGCAGGCCGGCGAGCGCCGGCGAGCTCCTGGATGTCTCGGGCGTCGGCCCCACGAAGCTCGAGCGGTACGGTCAGGCCTTTCTGGACGCCATCGCATCGTCCTGACTATGATCGAGCGAGCGCGGGTGGCACCGGCGGTGCCCGGCAGACCCTAGCGCTCCCATCCACCGTCGAGCCCCGGGTTTCTGTGCGCGATCTCAGCTTCCTTCTGCTCCAAGTTCGTAATCCCGATGATCCGATGCGGGATCATGAGATCGAGTGCTTCGAACGGTGTTTCCGGATACGGTCCGGTCAGATCGACGTCTTCGACTTGTTGAGTGGTGCGCCGACGGCGCGCGACCTCGACCCGGTGGACGTAGTGCTTCTCGGTGGGAGTGGCGACTACTCCGTGGCGACCGGCGGACCGTGGCTCCCCGCCGCGCTCGAAGCGATGGTGAGCCTCCATGAGACGGCCAAGCCGACGTTCGCGTCGTGTTGGGGGTTTCAGGCGATGGCCCGAGCGATGGGCGGGGAAGTCGTGACGGATCGTTCGCGCGCCGAAGTGGGGGCTACGTGGGTAGAGCTGACGCCTGAGGGAGTGGCCGACCCCGTGTTCGGGCCCACGGGCCGACGCTTCCAGGTCATGAGCGGACACGAAGACATCGTGACTGCGCTCCCACCCTCCGCCACGCTCCTAGCTTCGAGCGAGAGGGTGGAGAATCAGGCGTTCTGCTTCCCCGGCAAGCCGATCTACTGCACCCAATTCCACCCCGAGCTCGATCGGGCCGGGCTCCTGACGCGCATCGGTAAGTATCCGGGTTACTTGCCGCTCGCGGGGGCCGCGACGCTCGACGACCTCGCCGAGATGACGCCGGAGACGCCGCACATCGAGGGCATACTTCAGCGCTTCTTGGACATCGTGGTGGCGGTCGCCTGATTGCTAGGGCGAGGACCTCCTGACCTTCCACGACTTCACCCAGGGAGTTCGGACAGCCAATAGTATCGCCAGGCAGACGCCGAGGAACACCGGCAGGCGCGTGTCAGCCTTCACCAGCCAGTAGAAGTGCACCACCCCGAGCATGGGCGCGATGTACGCGCCCCTGTGCAGGATCTTCCACTTCTTCCCGAGCCGCCGAATCCAACCCTTGGTCGAGGTCAGCGCGAGGGGGGTCAGGACCAGGAGGCCTGCCATCCCGACCGTGATGTATTTGCGTTCGGCAATATCCTCGAGCATCCACGTCACGTTGAACACCATGTCGAAGGCAAACCAGATGCTGAAGTGCACGACGGCGTAGAAGAACGCGAAGAGCCCCATGGGTCGCCGCAGCCTGATGATCGGGTTCCAGCCCGTAACGCGACGAATCGGCGTGATGGTCAGCGTGAGAAGCAGGAGCACGAGGACCGTCAATCCGGTCACGTGCGTCAACCTCTCGACGGGGTTCGCACCGAGCCAGCCGCGGAAAATGCCGGCCAATAGCCAAGTGCCCGGCGTGAGCGCGCCGAGCCAAAGCACGATCTTCAGCGCGAGGATCGCGCGCTTCTGGTTCATGAAGAGGCGTCGGGGAGCTGGCCTACTTCCAGCGCTCGAGATCCATACCGTCGTACAGGTGAGCGACCTGATCGGCGTACCCGTTGAACATCAGCGTCTCGTGGTTCTTCCGTAGCTGCGGTAGCCGACGCTCAC
>JADFLD010000041.1 GCA_022564535.1 Gemmatimonadota bacterium | reverse complement strand
GGACCTCGACGACCTGGTGCAGATCAAGTTGTTCGCTTCCGGCGAGCTTCCGGCCGAGGTGCAGTTGCAGCTGAGGGACGTGCGCGATCTTCTTGCCGACATGCGTCGTGCCGCGAACGGAAAGCTGCTCGTCAGCGACATCGATCCGAACCGGGACGAGGATGCGGCGAGCGAAGCGACCGAGCTCGGGATCTATCCTGTCGAGTTCAACGTGTTACGCGAGGACAACTTCGAGATTCGCCGGGGCTATTACGGTCTCGCCGTCGTCTACGCGGATGAATATGAGGTGACGCCGCTCATCATCCGAACGGACGATCTGGAGTTCAGGCTGATGGCCCAGATCCACCGGATGACGACGGAGGAGCGCCCCGGGGTGGCGTTCGTCGAGGGTTTCGGTGCGAAATCGGTTCGCGAAATGCCAGGCTTGCGGGAGAGCCTCGCGGGACGCTACGACATTCGCACCGTCGACATCGCGGGGGACTCGGCCTCGGCCATCTCGCGTGACTCCACGGTAGTGCTGGTCGTTGCAGGCGCCACGGAGCCGCTCGACAGCCTGGCCGTCGCGAGGGTCAAGAACTTCGTCGATGCGGGGGGGGCGGCCCTCTTCCTGCTGGAACCGATCGTCTTCAGCCCTCAGTCCTCGATGCCCATGCCCGTCTCCTCCGGACTGGAGCCCTTCCTCGAAGAGCGAGGCATCGGATTGCTGCCGGGGCTCGTCGTGGACCTTGCATCGAGTGAGCGCGTGTCGCTCGGGAGGCGGGGGGCGTTCAGCGTGATCACGGCTTACCCTCTCTGGCCGATCACCCGTCCCGCGGGTGACAACATTGTCACGAGCGGCCTCAGCTCACTGACGTTGGGGTGGGGCGCCGCGCTCGACGTGGACGGCTTCGGGCCGGGAGTGACGCCGCTGTGGGAGACGAGCGAGAGCGGGGCCATCCACCCCATGTTCGCCCCGATCTTCCCGGACCAGGATTGGATCTTCGCGCCTGAAGACCTCGGCGTTCGGGTCGTCGCCGCGTCGGTCGTGGCACCGGAGGGGGACGACGGGGGACGGATGATCGTCGTGGGGGACGCGTCGTTCACCGAGACACAATACGTCCAGTCCAATCCCGGCAATCTGCTTTTCCTCGCCAACGCCATCGATTGGCTCGCGCAGGACGAGGCGCTCATCAACATCCGCTCGAAGAATCGCGTGCCTCCCCGGCTCGTGTTCACATCCGACACGAGCCGCAACATCCTGAAGTGGGGCAATCTCGTTGGCGTGCCCCTGCTCTTCGTTCTGGTCGGTCTGATGCGGGTCACGGGCCGCCGCGCCAGGGCCGAGGCCCGTTGGAGGGAGGTCGTCTCATGAGCGAGCGCGCACTGAAGCAGCTGGTCGGCGCTCTGTCGATTGCCGTAGCGATTTGGGCGGTCACGTCGCTCTTCTCCGGAGGAGCGGGGTCGATTGCGGCGTCCGGAGAGATCACGGCCCTCTTCGAGGACCTCGGTGAGTCGTCGCTGGACGCCGTGCGTATCGATGGCCCCGACGGGCTGGTGGAGTTGGTCCGCGTCGGGGAAGACTGGACGGTGAACGGTTATCCCGGAGATGAGGGCTCCATCTCGCGCCTTCTCGCGGTTCTTCCGAGGCTGAAGGTCGGAGACCTCATCGCGACCAATCCGGACAATCACGACCGGATGGGCGTGTCGGTCGACAGCGCGGTCGCCGTCGACTTCGAGGTGGACGGTACTTCGCGCTCCATCCTGGTCGGGAGGCAGGGCCGGCGCTTTGCGACGTCGTATGTGCGGCTCCCGGACTCCGACGAGGTCTATCTCCTCGAAGGGGATCTTCGGGTCCAGGTGATCCGACGTCTCGACGATTGGCGGAACCGCACGATGGTCGCGATCGACTCAGCCAGCGTGACTCGCATTACCGTCGAGCGCGAGGGAGACGCGTTTACGTTGCTCCGGGGTGACAGCATCTGGACGTTCGAGGAGGGCGGTGCGGTCAGGCCGTTCGCCGTGACCGCGATCCTGGCCGAGCTTTCTTCTCTTGTCGCGACCGGTTTCCTGGCGGAAGGAGACTCGATTGAAGCGCTGGACCAGGGCGGCAAGACCGTCGCCTACTCCAGCACCGGCGACGTCCTGGCGGAAATAACGATCGGCGCCGGCGCCGGGGATCGGTGGGCGCGGACGATGACCGACGAGTACATCTACCGCGTTTCGTCGTTCCGGGCGGGTCGTATAGCCCCCGCGCGGGAAGACGCGGAGCCGAATTCGTAGTTCCCTAGCCGAACGAGATGCCCTGCGCGAGGGGCAGCTCCGTGCTCCAGTTCACCGTGTTGGTCTGGCGACGCATGTAGGCCTTCCACGCGTCCGACCCTGATTCGCGTCCGCCGCCGGTGTCCTTTTCGCCGCCGAACGCCCCGCCGATCTCCGCACCGGACGTTCCGATGTTCACGTTCGCGATGCCGCAGTCACTCCCCCGATGCGACAGGAAGTATTCGGCCTCCCGAAAGCTGTCCGTGAAGATCGCCGACGAGAGGCCCTGCGGAACGTCGTTGTGGATCGCGACAGCCTCTTCGACCTCTTCGATCGCATCGGACGCGGACGCATCGGCGCTCCCGTACTCGAGGATGTAGAGGATCGGGGCGAACGTCTCGTCCTGGACGATCTGGTAGTGGTTCTCGGCGCTCGCGATGCACGGCGTCACGTAGAGACCGCCCGGGTACTCATCCCCTTCGAGCACTTCGCCTCCATAGAGGATCTCACCGCCCTCGGCCTGAACGGTTTCTCGCGCAGCCATGAGGGCGTCCACGGCCTGTTGGTTGAGGAGCGGACCCATGAGCGTGTCGTCGTCGAGGGGGTTCCCGACGCGAACCCCTTCGTACGCTTTCACCAGGCGCTGGACGAGTTCGTCCCGAATCGAGCGGTGCGCGATGATCCGCCGCGTGCTCGTGCAGCGCTGCCCCGCCGTGCCCACCGAGCCGAAGACGATCGCCGGCAGCGCCAGGTCGAGGTTCGCGTTCGGCGTTACGATGATCGCGTTGTTGCCACCGAGCTCGAGAATCGAGCGCCCGAGCCGCTTTCCGACGACTTCGGCCACCCGCGTGCCCATGCGGCAGGAACCGGTCGCCGAAACGAGCGGAACGCGCTTGTCGTTCAACATGCGCTCGCCGATCGCCGAGCCCTTTCCGACCACGAGCGAGAAGATCGCGGGATCGACGTCGTTCTCCAGGCAAACTTCGGCGGCGATCTTGGTGACGGCGATCGCAGTGAGGGGCGTGGTCTCGGACGGCTTCCAGAGCGTCGCATCGCCACAGACGGCGGCGAGCGCCGCGTTCCAGCTCCACACCGCCACGGGGAAGTTGAAGGCGCTGATCACGCCCACGACGCCCAGTGGGTGCCATTGCTCGCGCATGTTGTGATCCTGCCTCTCGCTTGGAAGCGTGAGGCCGTAGAGCTGCCGGGACAGACCCGTCGCGAAGTCGCAGATGTCGATCATCTCCTGAACCTCGCCCTCGCCCTCTTGCCTGATCTTGCCCATCTCGAGCGTGACCAGCGCGCCGAGCTCGGCCTTCTTCTCCCTCAGCTTGTTGCCCAACTGACGGACGAGGTCACCGCGCCTCGGGGCCGGCACCTTGCGCCAAACGAGGAACGCGGCGTGGGCCTTGTCGACGATGGCATCGTACTCCTCCTCCGTGACTTTCCGTACGGTGGCGAGACGCCCGCCGTCGATCGGGGAGTAGACCTCGAGCTCCAGGCCGGAGCCGACCCATTCACCGGCGAATCCACCGGGGTTGGTGTCGTCGATGCCGAGGGCGCTGAGAATATCATCCGTGGTCATGGCGGTTCGATGGGCTCGTGATTGGGTTCAGAAACGTGAAGTCTCTCAGCGTAGCGGAGCGATTGGAAGGGCGACGCCGGCGAGGTCGAGTGGACCCTCCTGACAGTCGGCCGCTCAGTCCCGATTCGCCTTCTCTCTCCAGAACTGGCGACGATCCGATTCGCTCGTATCGAGGGGCGGGATCACGGCCCGAACGAGTCGCACGTTCCCTCGCCCGAAGATCTTCTGGAGCGCCTCGACCGTTTCAGAGTCGGGTGTCGCCCGCAGACTCCGGGAGCGCAATCGAGGCGCGGCCTCCCCGTTTTGGGGGCCGATCTGAAGCCATATGGGCGACGTACCCGGGTGGTCCACGAGGAACTTCTTGGCCTCGGCGAATGCGTCTTCGGTGACGTCGGAGTCGAGCTCGAGTTCGATCTGGATCGCCAGCTCCCCGGCGCTCGTGACGTCCTCCAGCAAGCGGGCTGCGTCGAGAAAGACCGGTGGGTCGTCCTCGTCGCGCTCGTTTCCGCTGACCTTCCCGCTCACGAGGATCACCGCGTCCAGCTGGAGGACGTCCTTGTACGTCTGCCATGCTTCGCGGAAGGCGAGGATCGTGGCGGTCCCGTTGAAGTCCTCCACGGTGATCTTGCCCCACTCGGCGTTGTTGCGTCGCGATATCTGACGCGAAACTGCGGTGACCACACAGGGGAACTCCACCGCCTGACCGGGCCGATCGACAAGCGTTTCAGAAGAGACGGGCTCGAACGCGCGCACCACCTCGCGGAAGCGATCGAGCGGATGGCCGGAGATGAAGAAGCCGAGCGCGGCCTTCTCACGCGCCAGCCGATCGGCCTCCTGCCATTCGGGCACGTTGGGCAGCGCGGGCTCGGAACTGGGGAGCGAGGACGCGTCCCCGAAGAGTGATCGCTGGCCCGCATCGCTCTCTGCCTGTCGAGCCTGAATCTCACCGTAGGCGGAATCCAGCCCCGCGAGAAGCGCGCAGCGGTGACCGAAGTCGTCGAGCGCACCCGCGGCGATGAGCGCCTCGCACGCGCGCTTGTTGAGTGCGCGGATGTCGATGCGCTCGAGGAAATCGAAGAGCGACGTGAATCGTCCGGTCTCTCTCGCCGCGATGACCGACTCGACCGCCCCGTGACCCACACCCTTCACGGCTCCGAGGCCGAAGCGAATCTTGCCTTTCGAGGTCACGATGAACTTCCACCCGGACTCGTTCACGTCCGGCGGCAGCACTTCGATGGGATCTTCGAGCTTTGGCAGATAGCGAGGGAGGTCGCGGCACGTGCCGATGTACTTCACCACGCTGTCGGTGGTGTCGAGGACCGACGACAACAGCGCGGCCATGAACTCGGCCGGGTGATGTGCCTTGAGCCACGCCGTTTGGTACGAGATCAGCGAATACGCAGCCGAGTGACTCCGATTGAATCCGTATCGGCCGAATGTCTCGATCTGCTCGGCGAGATGGACGGCGGTTCTATGCTCGACGCCGCGTTCGACGGACCGCTCCACGAAGGTGTCCAACTCCGACTTGATGAGCTTGGCGTCCTTCTTTCCGACCGCCTTTCGGAGCACGTCCGCTTCGCCGAGCGTGAAGCCGGCGAGCTCGGAGGCGATCCGCATCAACTGCTCCTGGTACACGATGACGCCGTAGGTCGGCTCGAGCACCTTTTTGATGTCGGGGTGCGGATACGAGACGACCTGTCGCCCGACCTTCCGCTCGATGAAAACGTCGGTCATGCCGGAGTCGAGCGGCCCAGGGCGGATGAGCGCGTTGGTGGCGATGAGGTCTTCGAAACGGTCGCAGCGCATGGCCCGAAGCTTGTCGTTCGCCAGATTCGACTCGAACTGGAAGATCCCCGAGTTGCCGCCCCGCGCGAGCATTTTGTAGACCGCCGGATCGTCGAGCGGAAGGTCGTCGATCGTCTCGTACGTCTCGTCGGTGTCCGGGTTCTCGAGCTTCCCGTACCGAGTCTTCACCATGTTCACGGCGTCATGGATGACGGTGAGGGTCTTGAGCCCCAGGAAGTCCATCTTGAGCATGCCCGCGTCTTCCAGGCAGTTCATGTCGTACTGGGTCACGACCATAGCGTCGTCGTTGTCACCGCCGCCGTTCTTGCCCGTTTGGATGCTGACGGGCACGTAGTCGTCGATGGGACCCGGGGCGATGACGATGCCGGCCGCGTGAACCGACGCGTGCCGGGCGAGACCCTCGAGCGTGATCGAGTAGTCGAAGAGCTGCTTGTGCCTCTCGTCGAGCTCGTAAAATTTCGTGACCTCTTTCAGGCCGTCGACGGCCTCTTGCACCGTAAAGGCCTGGCCCGGCTGATTCGGAATCAACTTCGCGATCTTGTCGGTCTCGGAGGGTTCGAAGCCTAGGGCGCGCCCCACGTCACGGATGACGGCCCGACTCTTCATGGTTCCGAAGGTGATGATCTGGCCGACGGCGTTCTTTCCGTACTTCTGACGCGTGTACTCGATGACCTCCCCCCGCCGTTCGTAGCAGAAGTCGATATCGATATCCGGCATCGAGATCCGTTCGGGGTTCAGAAAGCGCTCGAAGAGCAGGTCGAACTCGAGCGGGTCGAGGTTGGTGATCCCGAGCGAGTACGCGACCAACGAGCCGGCGGCTGAGCCGCGGCCCGGCCCGACCGGAATGTCGTTGTCCCGGGCCCACTGGATGAAGTCCTGCGTAATCAGGAAGTAACCGGCATAACCGGTTCCCTTGATGACGTCCATCTCGTAGTCGAAACGCTCCCGTACCTCGGGAGGAAGTGGATCGCCGTATCGCTTCCGGGCGCCTTCCAGCGCCAGGTGCTCCAGGAACTCGTTTTCGTCGGAGTGACCGTCGGGGAGCGGGAACTCCGGCAGGTAGTATTTCTTCTCGAACACAAGATCGACTTCGTCGGCGATCTTCAACGTGTTCTCGATGACGTCCGGCCGATCCGGGAAGCGCTCGGCCATCTCATCGGCGCTCTTGAAGTAGAGCCCCTCATCGTAGCGCATGCGCGCGGGGTCGTTTCGATCCTTGCCCAGCCCGATACACAGAAGGACGTCGTGGGCGTCGTGATCCTCCGGCCGCAGGAAGTGCGCGTCGTTCGTCAGCACCACGGGAAGATCGAGATCGGCTGCGAGCTTGAAGATCTGTTCGTTCAGCGCCGTCTGGCCCGGGGAATCGTGCGCCTGGACCTCCAGGTAATACCGACCGTCGAAGAGATTCGCGTACCACTCGGCTGCTTCGCGCGCCCCCTTCCAGTTGTCTGCCTGGAGGTGGCGGGCGACCTCGCCCGCCAGGCAGGCTGACGAGACGATGATGCCCTCGTGGTACTTCGCGAGCACCTCGCGGTCGACGCGCGGCTTGTGGTAGAAGCCCTCCGTGTAGCCGAGCGACGACAGCTTGACGAGGTTGCGGTAACCGACCTTGTCGCGGGCGAGCAGAATCAGGTGGTAGTACGCACGCTCGCCTTGGCCCGACCGCGATCGATCGCGCCGATCGCCGGGGGCGACGTAGGCCTCCATCCCGATGATCGGCTTGAGCCCTTCCTTGCTCGCCGCCTTGTGGAAGTGCCACGCTCCGAACATGCAGCCGTGATCGGTGAGTGCCAGCCCCGGCATCTCGTATTCCTTGGCCTTTCGGACGAGGTCGCCGATACGGTTGGCTCCGTCGAGGAGCGAGTACTCGGAGTGGGTGTGTAGGTGAACGAAGCTCACTAAGCGGGTCGGCCGACGGTCCGTTGGATCAAGCGATTCGAATCCAACGTAACCCCGCCGGGACTGATCGCCAGTCGGGTCCTGGACGCCTCCCCAGGAGAGCCGGCTTCTCGCATGAATTGTTGTAAAGACGACACTCCTGGCCGGCGCCGGCGTCGTGACCCTTGTCCGCGCGGCGGTGTAGGAATATCGATGAACCCGACCGTTTCCGATCGGAGAATCGCGTGCGACCGACTTTGGCTGGCTTGTATTTTTCCGTCTTGACGGGGACCGCGTTGGCCGGGATGCCGCTACAGGCGCAAGAGTCCCTACCGTTGCTCAGTGTCGAAGTCGATCTCGCAGCGTACGGTATCCACGGTCCCGAAGGCGTGCGGCGCGGAAGGGTGTCGCTCGCGTACGCGCCCGAGGGCGTCAGGCTCGGGATGTACTATCTGAGGGACACTCCGACGCTGCCGCGATTTACCTATCCAGAGCCGCCGTCGCCCCCGGAGCCTTCTGCCTCGCCCGATGTGTCGACTCGGCAGACGGCCCTCTGGGTCTGGAATACGGAGGAGTTGATCCACGACGGGGCAGAGCGTGATGTCTTCCTGGGCTTCGTCGAAGCGGAGTCGATCACGCGCGTGTTCCTCTATCTGGCCTCCGCGGAGGGCGCTAGCCCGGCCGCCGGCTACATTCCGTTTTCCAGTGAGGAGATGGGGCCGCTCGTCGCGGACTTGCGTGCCCGGGGCGCGCTGACGTACGCGCTCGACGGTGACCGCGACTACGTTCTAGAGGAAAATCACGAGGGGGTGTACCGTACCGTGCGTCGCCTGGTCGAGCACAACGCGACGGTGCCGCCGGCACAGCGTTTCCATGGCGTCCGGTACGACATCGAGCCGTATCTCACGGCGGGATTCCAGGGGCCTGGTCGAGCGAAGCTACTCGACGCGTACGTCGAGCTGATCGCGGGGGTGTCGCGGATCGCGAGGGAGGGTGGACTCGTGGTTGCGGTCGACATCCCGTTCTGGTTCGACTCCCCCGACGAGGAGACCGGCATCTATATGGAGGCCGTCCTGAATGGCGAGCGACGGAGGATTCTCGAACACATCATGTCGCTCGTCGACGACATCGCGATCATGGACTATCGCACGAGCGCTCAGGGCCCGGACGGAGCTCTGGCCCACGCGTACGGCGAGTTGGAACTCGGAGCGGAGATGGGCGTCGATGTCTTCGTCGGAGTAGAGACGTAGCATTCCCACGGTGCGGGAGGGACTCACCAGCCCCAGCCTTTCGTATTTACGGAGGGTCTGGGGGTGCATCTCAAGGAGCCTGGCGGCGACGCTGATGATATAAACGCCTTGGACTTCCTGGTCTCCAGAGTCACCCCCTTTACGGGGGCTCTGGCCCCGGGGCTCTAAGGCCAGATCATCCGGTCTAGCCTTAATGGGGATCGGCTCCACGGCCCCTTGCCGCTGCTCTTCCTCTTGCTGGTTAACTCTTCTGTCTCTCTCCACCATGACCGATACCATTTAGTATGTATATATACTAAACATTGACATGAGCTATGTCAAGTTATATAATCCAATCGAGCTTATCAAATGTATGCTATTAAAGCTCAAACAAGGGAAATAACATGCTGTTGCTAAAGACCTGCCCCCGATGTCACGGGGATCTGCAATTGAGAAGCGATATAGCCGGTAAATACCTTAGCTGTATTCAGTGCGGCTATACCCGGGACTACCTCCGTAAGCCTGCAATGACGGAGGAGAAATCTAAGGCGGCGGACAGAGGAAGGGGCGTCGAAGCTGGTGCTGTCTAGCCTTAGGTTCCCGGAGGTGAATTTTCGGTTGCTACGCCTC
>JADFLD010000040.1 GCA_022564535.1 Gemmatimonadota bacterium | reverse complement strand
GACCGGGAGCCGGAGGCGTTCCGCGTAGTGAGCGAGATATCGAGCGTAGGCGTCCTTGGTGACGTAGCGTGGCAGGCCGCGTGGCAGCGGATGGAACGGCAGGCCCGATAACGCCCGGGTTGTGTGGAGGCGGAGCTTCTCGTAACGGCGCGCCCACGTGCCCCCGATCCGGTCGTCCCGCTCGAGAATCACGGGCTCGATACCGCGTCGCTTCATCGCGGCCCCGGCCGCGAGTCCCGAGGCGCCGCCTCCGACGATCGCGATGTCGGCTCGTTCGATACTAGCCGAGGACATCGGCAAACATCTCCCGGTAGTGGCGGTACCACTCGCTCTGAAAGCGCTCCTCGGGATCGTGCTTCTTCTTAAGCCGCAGGAACTGCACGAATTTCGGGTAGCAACTCTCGACCTGCTCCCGGGTGGCCGCACGATGGTACGTCAGGTAGTAGCTGCCGCTGCGCCGCGCGGCCATCGCGATGAGCCTGCGGAACGCGCGGGCCGAGTGCTCGACACCCAGCGGCGTATGCTCCGTGTGCAGATTGAAGATGACGCAGGCCCACGGCTCGCGCGCCCAGGCGAGAAAGCTCTCGTCGTCGCGCTCGATCCATCGGATCGTGCCGTAGATCACGTTCGTGTGGTGGCGCCGGAAGTCCTCGCGGGCCTCTTCCATGAACGAGACCAGCGTCCGGCGCGGGACGAATATCTCCGTAATCACCTCGCTGGCCGGGTGCGCGGAGCCGATCCTGAGGTCCAGAGCGGCATGGTAGTCGTCGAGGTAGGCGCTGAGCTGGTGCGTGTCCGACCAGTAGACTTGCCCGGACGTGGCCAGGTAGTGCGCCGAGTAGGCGGCGAACGCCTTGGGCTTGTCCACGTGTGCGAGATACAGCAGTTGCCGCCAGTCCTCCTCGGATAGCTGCCGTTGGGCCGGTGGGATCGGCGTTGCGTCATCGACGGGTCGATAGCTCGAGAAGACGCCGCGATTCAGAAAGTCCTCGGAGTCCTCTGCCGTGGCGTATTGAAAGTCGCCGTACAGGTCCCCCGCTGCGATGCGGCGCTCGAACGCGTCCGGGAGCGCGTCGAGATCGATGACCTCCACGACGCGCTGGAGCTTCCGCCTCGGCACCAGGCGCAGCGTCACCGACGCAATCACACCGAACAGGCCGTACCCGCCGATGGCGAGCCCGAACAGGTCCGAGTTCTCGGTGCGGCTGCACTGGCGGACCTCGCCATCGGCAGCCACCAGGGAGAAGGACTCGATGTCGCTGATGATGGGCCGTATTCGTAGGCCGCGGCCGTGGATGTTTGCGGACAGCGCGCCGCCGAGGCTGAGTCGGTCCGCTCCCGTCTGCTTCTGTAGGATCCCCCACGTGTGCGTGCGTCCGGCCTGCGCGTCCAGGAGCCACTGGATCAACGCTGGCCACTGGATTCCTGCCTCCACCTCGAGCAGGCCTCGCTCGGCGTCGAAGGTGAGTACACTATGGAAGCCGCACATGTCCAGCAGCAGGGTGCCCTCGCCGAACTGCTGGCCGCCCATGGCATGACGGCCACCGGCGATGCTTACGGCCATCCCGAGCCGTTCCGCCATCCACAAAGCGCGCTGGATGTCGCCTACCGACCGGACCCGTACCGTGCCCGCGACCCGTGTGGGGTTCAACGCCGAATGGAGGTCGTTCACCAACGTGTCTCTGGCCGCGTGAGGCAGCCGCTCCTGAAGCACCTGAGCCATATTCCCTCCGGTAGAGACGCCGTGCTGCGCCTGTGTACAGGGAACGATGCTCGGGGGGCGCCCTAAGTCGTATACGTCACTCTACGTATGCGGGGACCTGGGTTCGTCAGATCAGCCCCCGATGGTACGCTGCGAACACCCACTGAAAGACGGCTACCAGGGAATGGAAGAAGATCGGGATGGTGCCGCCCAGCCAACGCTGGTCCGGTCGGCGCGTCATGCGCACTACATACCGGACGACCATGGCGCTGAAGTAAAAGTAGCTCCACCAGAGGACCACCAGCGCCAACCTCGGCCGTGGCTCGATCCAAAACCCGGAACCGCGGGAGAAATCGAGGGAGATCCAGGCCATCAGCGCCAGCACGACAGCCTGGACGGAGACGAGAAAAGGATACGGAACGAGGCCGGACTGCCATTGCTCCATCGGGGGCAGGAACTTCGGTGCGTAGAAGAAGACGACGAGTTGTCCGGTGACTCGACCGAATAACAACAGCGTGAGCACCCATAAGAGCGGCCCGTAGGTCATCATGGGTTGATCGTCACGGTGACGGTGCCGCCCGGTCGGGTGGTGAAGCCCGAGGCCGTGGAGGTGATGACGACGGTGCCGGCATAGGACCCATCGAGGAAGCACGTGCCCAGTAGGGCGACGAGGTAGAGACGGGAGTGAGTCATGGTGGGACTCCTACAGTCTGAGCGGCGTGCGCCGCTCAGGCAATGCACCCATGCTCGGCTACCGGAAGGCGATTCGGCCGAGAGGCGCACGCTCTTCGGCGAGCCGTCCCGGGAGTATTGGCCGGTCTGGTCCCGTGCTCCGGGAGGCCCATCATGATCGTTTCACTCCGACATCTCCAGCCGGTGCCGACGTGCGCGCCTGAGGCACCGTGCGCTTGACGGGAACTAGCGTCTCGAGCCACTCGGGTGGACCCACTCACCGGCATGCGGAGAGAGTGGTCGGGCGACCGGAGGGTCTGGCAGAGCCGTCACCGGGAACGCCGTCACGGCGTCGACAATGCCCTGCGCCGCGCGGTCCGGCGCGTCCATGATCACGCTGCGATCCCGGGCACTCGTGACGAAGCCGGTCTCGATGATGACCGCGATCGTCATCGGGTGAAGCGCGTGTTCGTACCTGCGGAAGTTGAAGGCGTAGTAGTTCTGCATCCGACGCGTCACGGTCCCCAACTCGCGGAGGCCTGTCGCCTCGCCGTAGCTCTCCTGCAGCAGGTCCACGAGCTGTCCGGCCCGACCGGTGGCGTCTCGCCGCGGTGCGGCAACCCTGTATCCTGAAGCGGCCGGGTCGCTGCTGCCGTCGGCGTGGATGGCGATGAAGAGGTGGGCCCTGTATCCGGGTGGCACGACCGCCGGGAGGATGTCGACTTCGTATCCAAGGCCTCTGAGCATCGCGCCGGCTCGCTCGGCGATATCGAGGTTCGTTTCCCATTCGGCGGTGCCGCGCCACGCCGTTCCGTTGCCCCGCAGACCCGATAACTCACGCGGGGCCTCGTTCGCCCTCCAGTGTCCGGCTTGAAGGGCGATCCTGATCGGACCCT
This sequence comes from Gemmatimonadota bacterium, assembly GCA_022564535.1. Next base: position 6,225 of record JADFLD010000040.1, on the reverse strand, counting down.
CCGGGGGCACCCAGTCCGCGGGTGTCGGGATGGGCCCAGGGTACCGGTTGCGGCTACGACCTCGGTACGATCGTCGGTCGCGAGCACCGTTCGAGGCTTCCTGGACACGTTCTCGCTCTTGAACGACGCCAACGCGGGGCACCGACGTCGCGGAAGGCCTGGCGGGGGTCGGCTCGATGGCGTCCTGCGCCGCTACACGCGCGGGAGGGGTCGCCACCGCGACAGCCGCAGGGTTCCGGGCGAGTAACATCTCGCCTCTGGCCTGCTGTGCGAGCGACGTGATGCCCGCGACGATCACCGCCAAACCCACCAAGCCGTACGATCTCACGTTCCCCTCCCGAGTGACCCGCGAACCCCACCCATTGGAGATTGGACGGTCACGGCGCCCCGAGTGTTGCAATCCCGTCGAGACGGCGCCCCCAACCCGCCCCCCTTCGACATCGGTTCAGACGCTCGTTTGACGCTAGCCGCCGATAGTATAGGGTGGCCGGGACCGTTGGGGCACGGCTCACGGGCCCGCCTCGCCTCGGGGTGAGCCGCCCCATAGTTTCGGTCCATGATACCTACCCGACGGGACTTTCTGTCCGTGGCGGTCGGCACCGCCGGCCTCGCGGCGGTCGGCCGGGACCCCTCGCCGTCGCCGAGGCGCGCACAGCAGTCGGTGCCTGCGGGCCTGGATCCGTGGATCGAGGTCGACGGCGCCACGCTCCGGTCGAACCTCGCGGCGGTCGGTCGTCTGGTCGAAGACCGCCCGGTCTTCGCTGTCATCAAGAACAACGGATACGGGCTCGGGACGGTCGAGGTCGCGGAAGCGCTCGACGGGGAGGCTTCGGTCGCCGCGTTCGCGGTCGTGAAGGTGGACGCAGCGCTCGAGCTGCGGGCCGCGGGAATTCGCAAACCGATTCTGCACATGGGGGCCACCTCGCTGGAGCAGGCGCGAGCCCTGGTCCATGAGGGTATCCGGCTCGCTGTCTTCGATCCCGGTGACCCGGCGCGCATGCACGCGCTGGCCGAGGAGATTCAGGCCCCGGTTCCCGTACACGTGTACCTCGACACCGGAATGAGGAGGCTTGGGCTGCCGGCGCACCGGGCACTTCCCTGGTTGCGTGCGCTCTCCGATTCGCCGGTGCGGGTGGAGGGCACGTTCATGGGCTTCACCGAGGGCGACTTCGACGAGGAGCAGTTGCTTCGCTTCCGGAACGTCGTCGAGGAGTCACGGCAGGCAGGCATCGACCTCGGCCTGCTCCATGCGGCCTCCTCGCACGGGCTCTTCTTGAGACCCGAGGCTCACATGGACGCGGTGAGACCGGGTTTGGCGCTTTACGGTCCCTATCCGTCTGGGTCGGATACGTCGCAAGCGTCGCTCACGCCCGCGTTTCGCCTCCGAGCACGGGTGGCGCGGGTCGAGCTCCTGAGGGAGGGTGACACCGTCAGCTACGGCGCGGAGTGGCGGGCGGATCGCCCCACGTGGTCCGCGACGCTTCCCGTCGGTCACGCGGACGGATATCCGCGCCGCGCGGTCGACGGTTGCGAGGTACTCATCGGGGGGAGCCTGTACCCCGTCGTGGGTGCGGTCAGCGCAAGCCACACGATCGTCATCCTCGGAGATGACCCTTCGGTTTCGGTCGGGGACGTGGCGACTCTGGTGGGACCCGACGATCCGGCGATTCATCCGAATGAGGTGGCCCGACGCGCTGGAGCCAGCGTCTACGACGTCCTCATGCACCTCGGCCAGAAGCTACCACGGGTCGTGATCTCCTAGCAGCCACGGGCTGCTAGTCTTCCAACACCGACCTCAGCTCGTCGAGGAGCGCTGCGCGATTCGCTCCCCTCACCGCACAGGTGGCGATCTCCAACTCTCCCCCGTCCGGGCGTGAGAGCACGCCCCCGGCCTCCCGTACCAAAACGAGTCCAGCCGCGAAGTCCCACGGCATGAGGATCTCCTCCCAGAACGCGTCGAGCGAACCCTGAGCCAGGTAACACAGGTCGAGCGCCGCCGACCCCGCCCGGCGCACGCCGGAAGCCGAACGCAGGACGCGGTCCAACTGGCCCAGATAGGTTGGCATGACGTCGAGCAGCTTGAAGGGGAAGCCCGTCCCGACGAGGGCCTGAATCAGCGGTCGGTCGGTGGAAACGTGGATGCGTCTCCCGCTCTTGAAGGCACCCAGCCCCTCTGCGGCCCACCAACGCTCCCCGGTCGAGCCCGAGACCACCGCGCCCGCGACCGGACGTCCGTCCACCGCGACCGCCACGGACGAGCAGTACTGTGGGTGCCCATGAAGGAAGTTCGTGGTTCCGTCGAGAGGATCTACGATCCACAGCGGTCGACCGTCCCAGCCGGCCAACTGGTCCTCCACGCCCTCGTCGCTTTCCTCAACGAGGACGGCGTGGTCCGGGTGATTCGCCTCGATCACCGCGAGCGCCGCGGCCTGCGCAGCGATGTCGGTCTGGGAGACGTAGTCGGCCCTCGCCTTCAACGTCGCGCCGGCGAGTCCGACCTTTCCTGCGTCGCGTCTGTGGATCCGAGCCGCGGCTTCGGCGGCCTCCCGGGCGGTGCGGAGAAGACGGTTCAAGAGGGCCTGTCAGGATCGTTGTTGGACGGTGCGGTGCCGCGCCGTTCTGAGGGTCGCTAAGTTAGCGGGCAGTACCGTATGTAGTAACAGGCCGTCGCTGACCGGAACGGAACGCCCCGTCTCCCTATCGTCTGACCGCCGGAACCCCCGCGAGGCATGACTACTCCCGATTCCGCAGACCCGAAGAAGCGTGTCTTCAGCGGGATGCAGCCTTCAGGCGAGGCACATCTCGGCAACTACCTCGGCGCCCTGAGGCGCTGGGTCGACATGCAGGACGAGTACGACTGCATCTGGTGTATCGTCGACGACCACGCGATCACGGCGGGTGGTGACCCCTCCGAGTTGGCGACGAACGTCTTCGACCTCGCCATTTCGTTTCTCGCGGTCGGGCTCGATCCCGAACGCTCGATTATCTTCGTGCAGTCGGATGTCCACGAGCACACCGAGCTCGCGTGGTTGTTCAACGCCGTCACTCCGATCGGTGACCTGGAGCGGATGACGCAGTTCAAGGACAAGTCAAAGCGGTTCCAGTCGATTCCGGCGGGCATTCTCAATTATCCGATCCTCCAGGCCGCCGACGTCCTGCTCTACAAGTCGGACGCGGTTCCGGTGGGCGAGGACCAGCGCCAGCATCTCGAGCTGACGCGCGACATCGCGCGAAAGTTCAACGCGGCGTACGGAGAGACCTTCCCCGAGCCCGAGGCGCTGATCGGCGAGGACGCGGGTCGCATCGTAGGGCTCGACGGGGAGGCCAAGATGAGCAAGTCGCTCGGCAATACGATCGCCATTCTGGCCGAGCCCGACGACGTTTGGGACAGCGTGCGCGCGGCTGTCACCGACCCCCAGCGGGTGCGCAGGACCGACCCGGGTCGCCCGGAAGTCTGCAACGTCTACACCCTCCACGGCTTCTTCACCGACGACGAGACCCGCGCCGATATCGACGCCAGGTGTCGGTCGGCGGAGATCGGATGCGTGGACTGCAAGCGCATTTTGTCGGACAACATCGCCAAGACGTTCGAGCCGTTTCGAGAAAGGGCTGCGTCGTATCGCGAAAATCCGGACTATGTCCGGCAAATCCTCGACGAAGGCGCCCGAAGAGCGCGCGCGATCGCGAGCGAGACGATCGCCGAAGTGCGCGGAAAAATGGGCATGAACTGGCGTGCCGCGATCAACTGAATCGCATTCCTGGGCGCTCGCCCCTATTCTTGCATAACGCCTAGGAATCGGTCCCGGAGAAAGCTCATGCAGGAACTGTTCAAAGCCGCCGTCGAACGAGGTGCCAGCGACATCCACATCAAGGCCGGCGACTTCATGCGGGCCCGGATCAACGGCGAGCTTCAGCCCCTGACGCAGCAGAAGCTCACGGTCGAGCAAGTGAAAGGCATCGCGCTTCAGTTGATCCCTCATCAAAAAGACCGCGACAACTTCGACACGCTTCTCGACTACGACTGCTCGTTCGGCATTCCCGGTGTCGGTCGCTTCCGGGTGAACATTCTGAAGCAACGAGGGTCGCCGATGATCGTCATGCGAGCGATCCCCTTCGAGATCCCATCGGTCGAGGACCTCGGCCTCCCGCCGATCGTCAACAAAATCGCCGCGTTCGAGCGGGGGATGATTCTCGTGACGGGCGTGACGGGTTCCGGAAAGAGCTCGACGATGGCCGCGATGATCAACTGGATGAACAGCAACAAGCGGCTCCACATCGTCACGCTGGAGAACCCGATCGAATTCCTCCATCGCGACAACAAATGCTCGATCACGCAGCGTGACATCGGGACGGATACGTTGTCGTTCGAGTCCGGCCTGCGCAGCGTCCTTCGGCAGGACCCCGACGTCATCCTGATCGGTGAGATGAGGGACAAGACGACGATCGAGACCGCACTCAAGGCCGCCGAAACAGGGCACCTCGTCATCTCGACCCTGCACACGAAGAACGCCGTTCAAACGCTCTCCAGGATCATCGCAGTCTTCGAGCCCGCCGAGCAGGAGATGATCCGCGTGCGGCTTTCGGAGTCCCTGCAGGCGGTCGTCTCGCAGAGGCTCGTGCAAAAGAAAGAGGGGGGGCGCATCGCCGCGATGGAGATCATGCTCATGACCTCCACAATCCGTGATTGCGTTCGTGATAAGGACCGCATAGACCAGATCCATGACCTCATCGAAGAGGGTCGCGAACACTACGGATCGCAGACCTTCGATCAGCATCTCATGGAGTTCGTAAAGGATGGCATCGTCGAGTTCGAGATCGCGAAGGCCGCCGCCAACAACCCCGCCGACTTCGACCTCAAGATGAACATGTTCGGTGCCGCGACGGGTGGGGCTGGAGCCGGTGGCACTCAAGGACTGGCCGACGAAATGACCCAGATGATGTGAGGCTGAGAACGATTCATGGCGCAGCGAAGCACGGTGAACCTGAGCGGGACCTTCCTTCCGGTATCCACCCCGTTCGATCCGGTGACTGGGGACGTCGATATTGTCGCGTTTCGCTCGAACCTGAGGGAGTGGTTCAAGCAGCCGCTGAGTGGAATTCTGATCGCGGGGTCGACGGGTGAATCGGTCTTTCTCGACGAGGCGGAGCGCATCGCCCTGCTCGAGGCCGCGGCCGACGTCGTGCCGCAAGAGAAGGTCGTCATTGCCGGGACCGGATCGGAGGCTACGCGCCACACGATTCACCTGACCCGCCAGGCGGCAGAGGCCGGCGCCGACGCCGTGCTTGTCAGTCCGCCGGCGTATTACAAGGGTGCCATGACGCCGAGCGTGCTGGCACGGCACTACCAGGCGGTCGCAGATGCTTCACCCGTGCCGGTCGTCGTCTATCAGGTTCCGCTCAGGTTGAGCACGCTCGACCTTGCGACAGGGCTCGTCGAGGAGCTGTCTCAGCACCCGAACATCGTGGGGATCAAGGACTCTCGCGGAAAACTGGACCTCGTTGGCGAGCTTGTGGAGCACTCGGCCGATGACTTCCAGGTGATGGTGGGCAACGGGGCCATCCTGTACGGAGCGCTCGAGACAGGGGCTGTCGGCGGGATCGTCGGGGTGGGCTTGCTGGCGGCGGCCGAGGCCGCTGAAATCTCCGTAGCGTTCGGGGAGGGACGGACGGCGGACGCCGGGAGGATTCAGGAGCGCATCGCACCGGTTCATCAGCAGATTGTCGGAGCGATGGGCGTGCCAGGCGTGAAAGCTGCTCTCGACCTGCTGGGGCTCTATGGCGGAGCGCCCCGCCCCCCCTTGGCGCCGCTTCCCAGCGGGAAGCTCGAGGAGATCCGCTCGATCCTCGAAAAGGCGGAGTTGCTGACGCCGGCGAATGTCTGAGAGTCCGCGTCCATTCGCGTTTGACACCCCATTCAGCGCCCCCTAGCTTTTCCCAAAGGATACTAGAGTCACGGGCCCATCCCCTGCCGGGGGCGGGCCCGTTTCCTTTGGGGTCGAAATGCCTGATCAGGGGACCTGCACCGTCATCGTCGGCTGTCAGTGGGGCGATGAGGGCAAGGGCAAGATCGTCGACGTTCTGGCTGAGGGCGTCGACATCGTCGCGCGCTATCAAGGCGGCGCGAATGCCGGACACACCGTTCATGTGGGCGAGGCGGAGTTCATTCTTCATCAGATTCCGTCGGGGATCCTACACGCCGGCAAGCGCTGCCTGCTCGGCACCGGC
>JADFLD010000331.1 GCA_022564535.1 Gemmatimonadota bacterium | reverse complement strand
GTGGAATCGCGTTCTGGTCCAGGATCCGGCAGACCTCCCGCACCGTCTCGATCTTCGACATCTCCTCGTAGCTGAGATCGATGCCATGGACCTGCTTCAGACGCGACTGAAGAACAAGCGTGCCCAGAGAGCTCCACTCGGGGATCGACTCGCGCGTCTCGTCGATGCGCACGGCGCGATCATTGATCGCCAGTACGTCCCGGATCCATTCGAGCGCTGCCGCTTCGTTCATGAGCTGAGTCTCGTCCGTGACGAACGGGGCGGGTCGGCCCGCCGCTGATCCGCCCGTGTCCCGACCCGATGCACGCTAGTCGGCTTTCGAGCTTCCGCCGGCCGCCAAAGCACTATTCACCGTCCGGGTCCACCCGTCAACGGTAATGTGCTCGATCAGATCGGACAGCGGCAGCTCGAGCCCGAACCTCTGGCGCATCTGGTCTGCGATCTGGACCAGGCTGAGGGAATGGCCACCGAGGTCAAAGAAGTTGTCGTTCTCTCGGACGTCTTCGATCCCCAGTGCCTCCTGCCAGAGCGATACTATGATGCTGGTCGTATCCGCAGGCGACGCCTGCGAGTGTTCGATGGCGGCGGCAACACCGGCGGTTCCGAGGAGTTCCGGCGCCCCACCCTCCTTCGACCGGTCCTCCGCTCGATTCGCGGCGCGCAGCGTCTCCAGATCCACGGGCGAAACGACGACCTGGGCCATCGTCGACTGCGTCAGGATCCGCTCCAGGGCTTCGAGCCCCTGCCCGGGCCGGATTTCGTACCGGTACAGCGAGGACGAACCGCCCTGCCCCTGCGCTAGGCGACGCTTCGCCACCGCGGGTGTGTCCGGCTCCTGCGACCGCTGCTCACCAAAATCCACGCCCTCCCCCGCCACTCGCCGCATAAGGAACTTCTCTACCTCGACGAGGACCTCTCCGCGCTCGTTGGCGATCGTCACATCGTACGCGGCCACCGTCGCCCCCTCGAGGGAGGGCTGCCGGTAACGAACGTGGCAGTAGAGGAGCGGCTCCAGGGGCTTGTAGCCTCGTATCGCTCCGTAGGAGAACGGCACGAAGAGAGCGTCGCTATCGCTGAACTGCGTCACCAGCTCTCCGGTGGCCATATCGAAGAGAGCGGGATGGAGCGGGAACTCGCTCAGCTCCGCCTCGAACTCGGACGGCATCTCCAGTACGAGCACGGCTTCCTGCTGGCCGAAGCGCATTTCCTTCAGACTCGCCCATCTCGGACCGAACGCCCAGAAATCGTGCTCCGGGTTCATGCTCGAAAGCTCCGCACGGTCCGTACACCTCTTGAGGATGGCGCCCAGATCACAGGGACGTGGCTCGCCCGACCCGAGCGGCGCCATGACGCCCGTCGAATGGACGCCCCAGTCACCGTTCTCCTCGGAAGCAGTCGTGAGTCTACTGGAGAACGTGAAGCGCATCTTCTCTCGATCGCGCCCGAGTTGCAAGCGTAGATTCCGCCGCTCCTCGCCATGGAACGCCATCGGAGCGAGGAAGAAGATGTCCCGCATCTCGAAGGGGACCCACTCGTTTCCGCCAGCGAATGCAGCCCGTGCGAGCCCGAGGTATCCGGTCCCCGGCATCACGGCGACACCATCCTTGCGTCTGTGCTCGTTGATGACCCAGTGCGTTCGTGTTCCGATCTCATTGATCTGCGTCTCCGTTCCGCCGCCTCCGAAACGGGTGGGTTCCTCGATGGGCTGCAAGCGCTCGGCCGCCATTCCGACTTCTTCCCACATCCCCCAGTCGATGGCGACGATGCGACTGCCGTCCTGGGCACGCTTCTGTCTTGCGATGGCATTGAGGAAGGAATTCGCCGCGGCGTAGTCGATCTGACCGGCGAGACCGACCACGGAGCTGAGCGACGAGAACAGAGCCAGGAAGTCCAGCGGAATCCCGTCGAGAGCCGCCAGAAGCGCTCGGGTGCCCTGGACCTTGGGACGGAAAACGCGCTCGATCGCGTCCTTCGTCTTGAGCTCGAGCAGGCCGTCGTCCAGGACTCCCGCCAGGTGAAACACGCCGTGAAGCGTGCCGAACTCGCGTTGTGCCTGGTTCACGACCTCGCGGATCTGCCGGGGATCCGCGACGTCGGCCTCGAGTGCCCTGATGGAACCACCCGATTTTTCGAGAGACCGCATCTTGCGGATCCGAACGCTCGTCGGATCGTTCGGGTCGTGGGTTGCAAGCCACTCGTCCCATCCCTCCGCGGCCGGTAGCTGCGTGCGGCCGATCAGGACCACGTTGGCACTGGCGTGTTGGATGAGATGCTCGGCTAGGACCAGGCCAAGACCTCCGAGGCCGCCCGTGATGAGGTATGTCCCACCCTCGCGCAGAGGGGAAGCGTGGGTGCCCTCACCCTGGAAGGGAACCCGGTCGAACGTCTCGACCAGCCTCTCGGAGCCTCGGTAGGCTACGACATCATCATCGCCGGGGTAGAGCGCT
>JADFLD010000039.1 GCA_022564535.1 Gemmatimonadota bacterium | reverse complement strand
TCCGCGCCGGCTTTACGGAGTAGTCGAACCGGCTCGGTGTCGACCCCGAGCTCGCGCAGCGCGTGACACCCGTGGTGGTACGCGACGCGCGTACCGTCGAGCCCGTCTCCCAACGCATCCACCTTCAGGACGTGAACCAGAAACTGGGAGAGTTCGAATGTGCGTGCCGCGAGGCTGCGCGCCTCTCCGGAATCTGTCAGCTCGGGGTAGGTCCCCCGGATCATCGCTGCGCAGCTTCCAGAGGGTAGAACCACGTACTCAGCATCCTGAAACACCCGAATGGTGTGGTTAACCATACGAAGGGCATCGTCTACATGCCCTGAATTGTAGGCCGGCTGCCCGCAGCAGGTCTGGGCTTCGGGGAAGTCTACGTCGACTCCGAAGTGGCGAAGAAGGCGGACCGAGTCGGCGCATGCCTCCGCGAAGAACTGGTCGGCCAGGCACGTCGCGAAGAGAGAGACGCGCATCCTTCAGCGACCTTCGTTGGTGGCCGCGGAATCCGGCAGCACCTCGAACACCGCTTCCCGCTGCGTCTCCAGCGCAAGCGAGAACCGCGGGTCGTTCAGGAGGTGGAGCGTCAGGCGCGGGTTCCTGCGAGGCTCGACGAGGATCCAACGGGCTCCGAAGTGCTCACGGATCACCTCGTGAGAATCGGTCGCCGTGCCCGCCGAACAGGGGAACGCGTCGCATGTCCATGCCACGTTGACGTCCATGGACATGTAGAAGAACTCCCAGTAGGCGCGTGGATCGTGCGCGAGCTGGAAGATAGGGTCCATCCCGCCGAGGTATACGTTGGTGCGGTTGTGGGCGAAGAGCGGGCCGAAGTTGTCCCACTTGGCGTGGAACACCATGTCGCCGGGATCGCTGTTCGTGGCCAGGAACGCGGACACCTCCTGTAGCGTGTTCGCCGGGAAGGAGACGTACCGCACGTTGAGCGAATGGCGCCACCCACCCCACGCGAGGTAGCCGAGCAGGATGACGGTGAGCGGTGCCCGCAGCGCGCGACGGCGTTCCGGGGTAACTACGACGGACGCGAGGAATGGGAGGGCCAGAAACCCGAAGGCGACCCACTGTTCCATCGCGCGGCGGGCTGACAGGAGCGAGAGTCCCAGAAAGACGATGGAGACGAGGAGCGCGGTCACGAGCAACGTCGCCTTTTCTTGGCGGAGTTTCCCGAGGTCCCCGCTCGTGGCGGCCCGTATCGTTCCAAGCACAGCGAAGACCCATACCGCCGCGAAGAGCCACGTCGTACGCGCCAACTCCCCGAAGCCGATCGGCGACAGCTCTGCCGCGAACGTGAGCGGCTCCTCGGCGGTCTTTACCGCGAAGAGTCGAATGAGCTGCACCGCGAGGAGGCCGACCGTGGCGAGGGGCTCGGGCCTCAGGAGCCAACCGACGAGCGTGCCCCCGATCGTGGCCATCACCGCGTACCGAATCGGCACGCCCCTGTCGGGTGATTCCGGTCCGAGCGCCACGGTTACGGGAATCCGCGAGATCGTATACGCCACCGCGACTCCCGGTGCCATCCAAAACAGGTTCAAGTGTACCCAACTGATAATCGCGCTCAGCAACGCTACGTGCCACCAGCGCCCCCGCACGAGCACGGACAGAAGCGCGATCGATGCCGCCAGCGAGAGGACGTGCGGTCGCACCATCAGATGGCGGAAGAAGATGTTGGGCACCACGATCAGGAAGAGCGCCGCCCACCACGCAGCCCCCTCGATTTCGTGGCGTTGCAGGACCCAATAGACCGTGAGTCCGAGAGACAGCGTGAGGAGAACGGCCGCCGTTTGCAGCGACAGCGCCACGCTCCCGAGCGCGGCGAAGGGGACGAGCAGGACGTGGAAGCCCCACCACAGATCTCCTCCGATGTCTCTGATAATCGATTGTGTGGCCCACGGTAGTGACGGGTCGAAGATCGAGCCTTCCAGGTAGGCGATCGCGTGCCCGACGTGATAGAAGCCGTCGAGGTCCGCCACGTTCGGGAAGAGAGACAGGTGGCCCAACGCGACGACGAAGCCGATCGCGCCGACGGAGAGCGCCGAGGCGCGGCTCTTCACGAAATCGGCTTCTCCGCGAGCCACTCGTCCCACCACTCCATGGTGGAATAAAGGCGGTGGAGGTACCGCCACGGAGTCCAACCACCGTGGAAAGACTCAGGATAGCGGATCATCTTCGCTGGGACGCCCTGCTTCTGGAGCGCGACGTACATCTGCTCGGCTTCCTCGATGGGGACCCGGAGATCCGACTCGCCGTGCACGAACAGCGTCGGTGTCGACACGCCCAGCGCCTGCACGATGGGTGACGCGGCCAGCAGGTTTTCCAAGCCCTCCTTCTCCCACGGGGTTCCGTAGAATTCGGTCTCCTTCGTCCGTGGGATATCCGCGACGCCGTAGTCGCTCATCCAGTTCGAGATGCCGGCACCCGCGACCGCAGCCGCGAAGCGATCGTTTTGCGTGATGATCCAGTTGGTCAGGTACCCCCCGTAAGAGTAGCCGGTGAGTCCCATGCGCTCGTCGTCGATCGGAAAGCGCTCGAGCGCGGCATCGACTCCGGCCATCACGTCGTCGTAATCCTCATCGCCCCAACTCCCCCACGTGGCCCATCGGAATTCCTCACCGTAACCGGTCGAGGCCCGCGGGTTCGTGTACACGACGAAGTACCCTCTTCCCGATTGCAGGTGAAAATCGAACGAGAAGCTGTTGCCGTAGGAGCCGTGGGGGCCGCCGTGCATGTTGAGCACCATCGGCCACGTGCGGCCGTCCCCCTCCGCGTACCCGACCGGCGGAATCACCCAGCCCTCGACCGCGGTGCCGTCCGCACTTCGGAAGGTCATGGGTGCGGGAGTGCGCAGATCGAGCTCGGCCAGTAGTTCTGCGTTCAGGGATGTGACCTGCCTGGCGGAGCCTCCGAGTGGAGCCGTGTACACGTCCCCCGGATGCGTCGCGTTCTGGCCGATGTACGCGATGTGGCGCGCGTCGTCAGAGAACGAGACCGAGCCGATGCGGCCCGTGCCGAACGTCACCTGTTCGACGCGGCCGTCCTCGATGGCGAGCCGAAAGATATGTGAGTCGCCGCCCACGCTGGCGGTAAAGTAGAGTTCGTCGCCGTCGGCGCTCCACGTAGGCGCGCCCGGAATGAGGTCCCAATCCTCGGTCAGGTTCCGGCGCTCCGAGCCGTCCGTGCTGAACAGCCAGAGATCGGTGGGGGAACCGTGATCCCAGCGTTCGCGGATGATCACGTCGAGCCCCACACTCCCCCTCGCGACGATCCAGCGCCCGTCGGGCGACCATCGAGGCCCGCTCCAGTTGTACTCGTCATCCGTGACTCGGCGGGTGACGCCGTCGAGCGACACAGTCCAGACGTCGGCGTGTGGATAGGACCGCTCGTCGCGCTGTTGCTCGTCCGCCGTGAATACGAAGCCGGAGGCGTCCGGGCGCCACGCGACGCCTGAAACGCTGACGGACATATCGGTGATCTGCCGAGCCTCACCGCCGTCCCGATCGACGATGAAGATCTGTGAAGGAGGTGTCGCGTATGGATCGGTCGGATCGGGGAGGTATCCCCGCCGATCGAAGCGGAACTGCATCCAGTCGTAGGATCGGCCGTCGAAACGGTCCACGATCTTCTGCTCCTCAGCGGTGCGCTCCGCCTCGGCGGGGCGGGGGGCTTCCGGCATGACGGGACGCGTGAAAGCGATCCACTCGTTCGTCGGATCGAAGATCGGCGACCCAGCCAGGCCCTCGATCTGAAAGGCCTCTCCGGGCCGGTCCATTCTCAGAAACCATGTAGAGCCCGTCGACTCCTCACCTGCGACGGGACGGCGGGACGAGAACGCAAGGAGCGCACCGTCCGGACTCCACCGCGGATTGGCGGCCTCGGTCGCGGGACTCGTCAGGCGCACCGGCTCGGAGGAACCGTCGGCCGCTACCATCCACACTTCCGAGTGTGAGCGGTTCTCCTCTTCCAGGACCCGTGAGCGGACGAAGGCGACGACGCGACCATCAGGCGAGAGGGCGGTGGCTCCCGCTCGCTGGATGCGGTAGTAGTCGTCGTAGGAGAGGGGTCGAGTCTGGGCCTCGAGCGGTGCCGCGAGGGCGGCGCAAACCGCGAGGCCGAGCAGCGTCTTGTTCATGTCGACCAAGATGCCGGCCCGGCCCGCGGGGAAGCAAGCGAGGCCGACTTCACGAGTACCTGCAGTCTCCGAGGCTCGCCGTGAGACGGCGCCGTCCTTCGTCCCCTCGATGGAGCGATCGCAGTCGTCGGGCTCCTTCCTTCGGTCACTTCGTATCGAGAATTCTCGCGATCTCCATTCTGATGTCACGAAGGTGGATTCGGGTCATGTCGTCACCCGCACGTCGCAGCGCTTGTTCCACAGCGCTGTCGAGGTCCTGGAGCTCTGCGCGCATCACCCCGCGGATGTCGGACGACCACGGCGCGGGCGCCGGATTGTTGGCGCGGCCCAGCTCGTCCTCCGTCGGGTTCAGCCGGTTGTCGACCGCTTCGAGGAACGCCCTCTGGACGTTCCGGCGATACGTATTTACGCGGACGCTGGAGTCGTCGAGCTCGCCCCAAACGCCGTCTCTCAGGTCGGACATCAGGTCTGCGACGCTATAGGCGGACGATCCGTCCATCGCCTCGAACTCGATCAAACGCTCCAGTCGCGCCTGGCCGAGGAGGTTGTTGATTACGCGGCTCTGCTGCGTGCGGAAGCGCGCGACCACGCCGGTCGGCTCGATGCGACGCAGGATGTCCTGATCGAGAAAAATGTCGGGTACGTGGAAAGCCGTCTCACCCAAGTACTGGACGGCTTCCTGCTGGCGCGCGCTCGGGGTCGGCTCGAAGCGAGCACCGGTGCCGTACTTCTCCTGCGTTTCGGCGCTCCCGACGATGGCCGCGACATGGCCCATGTAGCGGCCCCACTGGGCGACGGCCTGTCCATACAGGTTCTCGAGCTCGGCGTAGTTTTCGCCCGGCTGTTCCGTGACGTCGAGCATCATGTTCATGACGCGGCCGAGATTGAGCATTCCGTAGGTCGTGGACTGCACGGCATCGGCGTCACCCACCGCCTCCGTCAGGTTCCCCGCGTCACTTTGGCCCGCGTCGGGCGTCGAGAAGCGTAGCCACGGAAAGTCGTCTTGTTGCCGCGCCCACGCGTCGAGTGTGGGGCGTTCCTCGTCCGGCGTGGTCGCACCGGGGATTTCCGCGTAGCCCCAATTCACCGCGAAGTCGTCGTACGGACCGACCTTCGGTATCAGATACCCGAGCGGGATACTGTCCTCGGGCTGGGCGACGTAGTTGAAGCGCGAATAGTCCATGAGCGTCGCGACGTGGCTGCCACCCATCCGCTCGAGGAAGCTCGCACTGCGTAGCGAGTCCGCCGGATACTGCGACGACGCTTTCATGTTGTGCGGGAAGCCGATCGAGTGACCGATCTCGTGCGTGACGACGTACTCGACGAGCTGGCCCATCAACGAATCCGGCATCGGCAGCGAGTGAACCCGCTCGTCGAGCGGGCCTACTTGGATGAAGTACCAGTTCTTCTGCAGATCCATGATGTTGTGGTACATGGTGACCTCACCCTTCAGGATCTGACCCGAGCGCGGGTCGACCGTCTGCCCTCCGGTCGCGTTGGCGACGGTCGACGGGCGCCAGTAGATGACGGATCGGCGGGCGTCGAACATCGAGAAGTCCGGGTCCTCGTCGCGTGTCGGCGCTATGCGTCCGAAGATCGCGTTGCTGAAGCCGGCCTTCTCGAAGGCGGTCTGCCACGCGTCCACACCGGATACGATCCACGGCTTGAGCCAATCCGGCGTCGCCGGGTCGATCCAGTAAACGATCGGCTCGACCGGATCGGAGATGGCCGCATCGGGGTTCTGCTTCTCGAGCTTGAAGCGGTGGATGAAGCGCACCTGCTCGAGGCGGTGGTCGGGACGGCTGAAGTCGTACGACCGGCTGGAGATGAAGCCGACGCGGTCGTCGTGCCAGCGGGGCATCATGGGCGTGTCGGGGAGCCTCGCCATGCTGAAGAAGAGCTTTACCGTTTGCGAGCGAGCCGAGGGCTGTCCACCTCGCCCTCCGCCAGGAGGACCACCCCGCCCGCCCGCCGCCGCCGGTCTGGCCCGCCCGCTTTGCGTCACCTGGACGTTGACGGCGTCATCGAACGACCAAGTCTGCTCGACCCAGCTTCGGTCCCGGTCGATCCCTTCGATGGGGCCGAATTCCGGAATGTTGGAGATGAAGAGATCCGACACGTCGATGACGGCCGAACTGTCGGGTCCGAACGCTTCGATGTCGAAGCGCTGGAGGATCGGGCCCTTCCGGAAGCCCGAAACCTGGCCCCAGATCGCGTCCGTGGTGTCCGCGATGACGTCGTATTCCTTCTCGCGTAGGATCACGTGGTTCCCGTCGAGTTCCCACTGGACGATCAGGCGCGGGCCACCCGCGAAGAAGGCTCCGGCCTGCTGTAGCGTGGACTCGACCGTGCGCTGGATGAGCAGCATTTCCTTCCCGAATTCTCCCCGGGGGATCTCGAAGAATAGGTCGTCACCCACCTCGTGGACGTCGAACATCCCCTCCTTGGTAATGGCCTCGTCCGTGATGACCTCCGAATACTCCTTTGGGCCCTCCGAACCGCCGCGCTCGTCCTCATCGGAGTCTCCCCGCCCCCCCCCGGATTCCTGAGGCGTCGGAGTCCCCGTGCTCGATGCTGCCCCGGCGCTGGAGCAGGCTTGGAGGGGAATTGCGATCAGCAGGGCGATGAGCAGGCGGCGGACGGATGAATGCATGTCTGACTCTCTGAGTCGGCGCGGCTTGGATAGACACGGACCGCCCGCTCGACACGAGCGGCGGCCCGAGAGGGTAGGAAGCCCCCGGGAGCCCGACAAGAGCCGAGTGCCACCAACGGGGTCGGGGGGATGGCCCGCATGGCGACGATCGTGAGCCGTCGACTACATTCACGGCATGTCCTCCTCAGCCACGCGATTCCTTTCTCCGTTCCCGGTATCGCGACGAATCGTCACGGCACTCCTCGCGATGCTCGCCGCCTGCGGAGGCGACAGCACGGGACCGGACCTAGAGTCCCTTTCGGTGACGCCCGCGGTTGGTCTCGTGGTCGGAGTCGGTGGCACGTCCCGCTTCCTGGCGACGGCGACGGTAGCGTCGGGCGGGTCGATTTTGGCCAGCGACGCCACGTGGATCAGCGACGACCCGTCAATCGTGACGGTGGACGACCGTGGCCTGGCCACCGGCGTTTCCGCTGGGCTCACGAGCATCACGGCTAGCGTCGGAGCGTTCTCAGCCTCGGCTCAGGTCGAGGTGTACGTACCCGTGCCGGTTGCCGACTACCTGCCGGGAGTCAGCTATTTCGGTCGTCGGGACTACGTGGAGTACATCCCGGGCGAGCTGCCGGTCGTGCTGTCAGTCCCGCACGGCGGCGCCTTGACGCCGACGGAGATTTCGGACCGTACGTTCGGAACGGTCGTGACGGACCGTAACACCCTGGAGCTCACGCTCGCCGTCCGTGAGGCCCTGATCGACCTGACCGGGTACGCGCCGCACGTGATCATCTCACATCTCCGGCGGACCAAGCTCGATCCGAACCGCGAGGTCGAGGAGGCCGCCCAGGATGACCCTTTCGCTGAGAACGCATGGGAGGAGTTTCACGGCTTTGTCGAGCGAGCCCGGACGCCGCTCATCGCCATCGGCGGAGGGATGTACTTCGACATGCACGGGCATGGGCACCCCAAGGAAAGGCTGGAGCTGGGCTACCTGCTCTCGGCCGACTGGCTCAATCAAGCCGATGCCAACCTAAACAGGCTGGCCATCGTCCAGATGACGAGCATCCGGGAAATCGGACGAGACTCCCCCATTCCGTTCTCTCAGCTGCTGCGAGGGCAGACCAGTTTTGGCGGCTTCCTCGAGGCTGAGGGTGTCGCGGCTATCCCCAGCCCAGCCGACCCCTCACCGGGCTCCGACGAGTACTTCACGGGAGGGTACAACACCCGTCGCCACGGCTCGATTGACGATGGTGAAAGGGTCAGCGGGATTCAGATCGAGCATCACTTTCCCGGCTTGCGGGACACCGACGCGAACCGACGCAAGTACGCCGCTCGGCTCGCCGTGGCCATCCGGTCCTTCATGCTCGAGCACTTCGGCTACTTCGAACCCTGAGCCGGCAGCCAGGACGGAGAAGGGGTGGCAGGCTTGTGCCTGCCACCCCTTTGTGGTGCTGTGGATCGACGGAATCCCGTCGGCAGCGAGAAGGCTATCCCCCGCGGTTGCGTCCAAGCGGGCTGCGTCCCTGTCGAGCCGAGAGGTCGATTTCCATGACCTCACCGTTGACCACGGCGATCGCGATCGCGACCGGGCTCTTCTTCGGCCTCGCGCCCGCTCGACACATTTCGTCCGATGCGTTGGCGACCTCGCTGCGAGACGGTGGGACGCGATCCACATCCTCCGCGGGGCAGCGACGACTGCGGTCTCTCCTCGTCGTCGGCGAAACTGCGCTTGCGCTGGTCCTCGCGGTGGGCGCGGGCCTCATGATTCGGAGCTTCGAGGCACTGAATGCGGTCGAGCCCGGGTTCGATCCGGACGGCTTGATCACGTTCCAACTCTTCTTGCCGGGGGCCAACTACCCGGATGCGGCGGCGCAGCTCGGCTTCCAGGATCGCCTGAGCGCACAGCTGTCGGCACAGCCTGGTGTTACCGGCGTAGCTGCGATGTCCGGCCTGCCGCCGGTCCGGCCCTTGAACGCGAACGACACCCAGTTCGAGGGGGTCGAGCCGAGCCCGGACTTGCCTCCGCAAAACGTAGATTTCTACCAAACGGTCACGGCGGATTATCTCGGCACGATGGGCATCGGCGTTGTCGAAGGTCGGGGATTCGAATCGACGGACGACTCCGGCGCAGTTCTGGTGGCGCTCGTGAACGAGAGCCTTGCTCGGCGCTTCTACCCTAGGGGAAGCGCCATCGGTCGACGGATCCGTCCGGGCGGGGACGAGGTCCCGTGGATGGAAATCGTCGGGGTTGTAGCGGACGTGAAGCAGGCGGGATTGGATGCTCCCGCGGGGACCGAGTTGTACTTCCACTACCCGCAGGTCGCCGCGCTCGGTGGAGCACCTTCGACCATGAACTTCGTCGTCGCTTCCTCCGGGAATCCTTCCGATCTCGGTCCCGCCATTCGTCGCATCGTGGCGGGGCTCGACGCGGCGCTTCCGGTTTCAGGGCTCCAGACGATGTCCGACGTCATGGGCGATGCCATGGCGAGGGCTCGATTCCTGACGACGCTGCTCGCGGCGTTCGCGGGCTTGGCTCTCCTGCTCGCGGCCGTAGGCACCTATGGGGTCATGTCGTATGCGGTCACGCAGAGGAGGAGCGAACTGGGCATCCGGATGGCCTTGGGAGCGCAGGCCAGCTCGGTCCAGAGACTGGTGCTCAGCGAGGGACTTCGGTTGGCGGCGGTCGGTCTGGCGCTCGCCCTGGGCATCGGCATGGAACACTTCCGCGCCTTGCTAAAAGGCGCGCGCGCCATGGACCGACATTTCCGCGATACGCAGCTCGACCAGAACCTGCCCGTGCTGGCCGCATTGATCGACCTCTGGAACATCAAATTCCAGG
>JADFLD010000330.1 GCA_022564535.1 Gemmatimonadota bacterium | reverse complement strand
ACAAGAGTACTCACCGCCTTGGAATGCGAACTCGAAGCCATTCAGCAGAATATGGCGGCAGTCCTGAGCGACGGCTTTGCCGGGTTGGACAACAAGGACGGCGGCGGCGAGCATCTCGGCCAGTTCACGATCATGTTCCAGAAGCTCGAGAACATGATCAAGAATCTGACCAAGGCGACAAGGATGCACAGCAAGCCTCTCATGGATCTCGTGGGGCAGGTCACAGACCTTGGGCGGGAGTTGCACGATCTGAAAACGGCGCAAGATCTCATCGCCACAACCAACAAGGACGAACGCACTCAGCTCGAGAAGATCCATGAAAAAGTGGCGAAGCTCGCGAAGTCGAACAATGACGGCGGAAGCTCGGGCATCGATCCGCTGTCCATTGCCAGCATCCAGCAGAACGTGCAGAAGATCCTTGACGGCATGGGATCGGACTTCCACACAGCTGCGCCCAGGCACGCCCCGGCGCCGGCCAGCGCAAATGCTACGACACCGCTAGCCAAGAGCGGCGGAAGTGGCGCAAGCGAGAACACAGAAGAAGGCAAGCCCAGCGGAGGCGTACTGAGCGCCATCGAGCGCCTAACTACAGGTAGGTCATTGGATGACTACGCCGCGGAACCGGATTTGGCCGCGGCGGTCGAGCGATATCTGGAGCGCCTCTCCGAGGCGTCGCGCCATGTCCCCGATGCGCTCAAGGAAAAGCACCCGAACATCGACTGGCGGGGCGTGTGGGAGGTCGCGAGCGCCCGAACTCCCGATGGATGGAGCGCCGAGTTCGCGATCCCGTGGCGGACGCTCCGCTACCCCGACGCAGCGCCGGACGAACCGTGGGGCATCAACGTCCTTCGCTTTATCCGAAGCAAGAACGAAGAGACGCTGTGGCGGGCGTGGGAGCGCGAGGGTGGCGGGCTACACCGCGTGAGCCGTGCAGGTCATCTGGCAGGCCTCACCGACCTTCCGCGGCGCCGGCTGAACGTCGAGGCGAAGCCATTCCTGCTGGGGGGCCGTAGACAGGAGGCGGACGCGGGCGGGTTCATCGAGTCGTCGAGCACGCGCTCGGTGGGCATCGACCTCAAGACCGAGCTGCGGCCGGGCCTGCTCTTGGATCTTACCGTAAACACGGATTTCGCCGAGGTCGAGGTCGACGATGCGCAGGTGAATCTCACGCGCTTCGACCTCTTCTTTCCTGAGAAGCGAGACTTCTTCCTAGAGGATTCGGGTATCTTCGACTTCGGCCTCGCCGCGAACCCCTTCGAGCCTCCAGCCTATCAGATGTTCTTCAGTCGCCAGATCGGCATCTCGGAGGACGGCGAGGTACCGATTCTGGGCGGTGCCCGACTCACGGGACGTGTGGGCAGCCAGACCGTGGGCTTCCTTCACGTCCGGACGGATGCGGTTCCGGGAATCGAAGGAGAGAGCTTTTCCGTCGCGCGCGTGAAGCGGGACGTGGGGGAGAGCAACTATGTCGGTGGCATGGTCGTGGACCGTCGGGGAGACGGACCCACGAACACTTCGGCAGGCATCGATGGACAGTTCGTGATCGGGGAGGCCTGGGTGTGGGACGTCTTTGGGACCCGAAGTTTCACGGAGGGCGCCGGCGGTGACGGATACTCCTACGCGGTCGGTTACAACTACAACGGTGATGTGTGGGGGTCGTTCTTCAATCACTATGGCGTCAGCCCGGACGCGGAGGCTTCGGCGGGATTCATTACCCGCACCGACCTGCGCAGCACGGATCTCTACGGTGGCCGCACGTGGCGTCCGTCCGCTCTGGGCCTGCGCGACATTCGCCTTTTCGTAGGGGGCAACTACTCGAACACGATTTCCGGCGGCCGGCTTCAGGAATGGTCTGCCGGCTTCTTCCTCAGTCCCGCGTGGGAGTCATCGGACAACATCACGTTCTTCATGAACGCGGCCGAGACGGTCGTGGACGAAGCCTTCGACCTCTCCGAGGGGGTCGATGTGCCCACGGGCCGATACCGCGCCGACCACATCGGGTGGTTTGCCGGCACGAGTGAGGCCCGCATGCTCCGGGTAAGCTCGCAGGGCACGATCTCGCGATTCTACGAGGGGTCGCTCGTGAGCGTATCGACGACGCTCACCGCCGCCCCGTCCCCCAAGGTGTCGGTGGCCTTGGGATACAACAGGAACGTGGTCGACGTTCCGAGTGGAGACTTCACTGCGGACATCTCATCGGTACGCGCCACGTATTCGTTCTCGACTCGAATGTCGACGAACGTGCTCGTCCAGTACAACAGCCTCGATCGGGAGGTTTCCACCAACGTCCGCTTCAACTTCATCCACCGGCCGGGAAGCGACTTCTTCATCGTCTTCACCGAGAACCGGGGCGACGACGACCGCGTGTGGACTCTCTCAGACCGCGGTCTCGTCATGAAGATCACGTACCTGGCGCGCATGTGAGGAACTCATCCCGCGGGCGGTAGCCAGGGAACC
>JADFLD010000038.1 GCA_022564535.1 Gemmatimonadota bacterium | reverse complement strand
GTCCGGAGGCGAGAGGGAGGTTTCGCGCGGCCGTCGCGACCCCGTAGGACACACCCGGCTGTATCGCGATCCGCGCCGGGTCTTCCGCTTGGATCAGCCGTGCGAACTGCTCACGTAGTGCATCGATATCCCAGAACGAATCCGGTGCGACGATCTGGGTGGGTACGCGCTTCCTGCTGATCGCGTGGACCCCCGCCTCCTCAGCGACACTCGGTAACGGCCCCATGTACGCGCAGTTGAAGTAGTGATAGTCGCTGGGAAGCTGGAACGCGTGGCGTTGGCACTCCAAGACTCTACTGCTCATGCTTCACCCCTTCGAACATGGGGGATAGATGCCCAGGCTCTCGATCTCCGCGACCAGTTCGTCGTACAGATCCCCTGGAAATACGGAATCCGCGTTCTCCGTCCAGGGCCCACACATCTCGCCGGCGACGAAGCTGCCCATGTAGCGGATGCGCCCGTTCGGGTGATACACCTTGAACTCGCCATCCCATGTGCCGGCGAGTAGCTCTCCCTCCAGCTGGATGCCACCCGCGCCGTCTGGAAAGGCGCGAAAGACCCGCCCGGAGTACGGAAGCCGCGTCGACGGGAGGACATACACACGGTCACTGACCACCAGATCACTCAGATCGCGTGGGGCGGAGCCGAGACACGCGGTAATTAGCAGAGAAAGGATCGCGAGCCGCTTCATCGGCGATGGAATTCAAGTCGGGCCGCCGCCGCCCCGAAGGGTTGGGCGCGGGTATAGACGACCACGTAGACGTCGCCGGCGTCGAGGTGAGATCGGAGCCGTGCGCTCAATTTGAGAACGCCTTCTCCACCGGTCACGCCTGGACCGGCCAGGTGACGCGCCACGAGCCAGCTTCCGTCCTCGTCGGGATGACGAAGGACCACGGCGTATAGGTCGGCCGCCTCGACGCCACGCACGTCGAACGAGTACGCGAGCTCACTCGGCGGCCTGTCGAACGTGACGCGCATGCCGATCTCGACCCCGCTCTGAACGGGCGGTTCGATCTCCGCGCCCCCTCCCCGTACGTCGATTGTCACCGCGGCAGGTGCTCGCCCCTGCACGAGCGGAGGTGTGCTCCACGGCTCCCGACGATGATCCGTGGACTGCTCGAAAGCGTAGGCAATGGCCACCAGGCGAGCGTCGTCGAGGGTCCTGCCCACCATCTCCATGCCAATGGGAAGCCCGCCCGACGTGAAGCCGACAGGGACGCTCAGTGCCGGGAGTCCGGTATTCGCACTCAAGCTGCAGTTGGAGCCGCGCTGTGGATCGCCGATGACGGCGGGAATCGTGCGAACCGTCGGGAAGACGAGCGCGTCGACCGAGTTCCGGTTCATGGCGCCCTCGACCGCGGCACGGAGCGGCGCCCGCTTCGCGAACGCCGTGCGGTACGCCTCCGAGTCGCGACTCTCCGCCCGATCGCGGGTCCTCATTCTCGACACCAAGGCTTGGTGGACGAGGCCAGAGTCGAGCATCTCCGTGAGAGACGCGACGGGCGCGGCCGCGTCGGCCGCGAGATAGTCGAGAAGGTCCCACTTGAATTCGTGACCGATGAGGCCGGAGCCCGAGATCAGCTCCGCCAACTCCGGAATTTCGATCGTAACGGTGTCCGCCCCGAGTTCGACCATGCGCTCGATCGCAGCGCGAACGATCGACGCCACCCTCGCCTCTTCAGGAGCGCTTCCGAAATAGGCCTCCAGAATCCCGATGCGGGCGCCACGCAGAGCGTCGGCGTCGAGGGATTCGACGAACCGCGGAAGGGCACGACCTTCGAGGATGGAAGTCGCAGGGTCGGATGGATCCGGCCCGATCGTGGCGTCGAGCGCGACAGCCAGATCGCGGACCGTCCGCGCAAGAGGTCCACCGACGTCCTGCGTGTGCGAGAGGGGAATGATGCCGTCGATGCTCGACAGTCCCTTCGTCGGCCGGAGACCGACGAGGTCGTTCTGGGCGGCCGGAATGCGGATCGACCCGCACGTATCGCTGCCCCACCCCACCGCTGCATAGCTCGCGGCAATCGCAGCACCCGTGCCTCCACTCGACCCGCCGGGGTTCCTGCTGAGGTCGTACGGGTTCCGGGTCTGGCCCCCGAGTGACGATATCGTCGTAATGCCGCTGGCCAGTTCGTGCATGTTGGACTTGCCGATGATCACAGCCCCGGCCTCACGCAGCCTCGCCACCTGGAAGCCGTCGTCGGGAGGATAATTTCCCGCGAGCCCGATCGAGCCGGCGCTGGTCGCCATGTCGTGGGTGTCGTAGTTGTCCTTGAGGATGATCGGGATGCCGTGCATGGGCCCACGCGGACCGAACGTGGCACGCTCGAGATCGAGCGCTTCCGCCTCTGCGACCGCGTTCGGATTGAGCCGGATCATCGCATTGATCGACGGACCGGCTCGGTCGTACGCCGCGATGCGTGCCAAATATGCCTCGGTGATCTGAACCGACGTCGCCCTTCCGGAGGCCATCGCCTCCTGAAGTTGGGCGATCGAAGCACCGGCGACCTCCATCTGGGCGGCGATCTGCGGAGACGCCAGGAGAAGCATCGCCGCGGCTATGCATGCGGTTACGGGTGCGCGGCCCATGGGCCCCTCCAGAAAGCGAGTGTCGTGCGTCGAAGGGAGGCTACTACCCCCCTATCGTGACCGCGAGCAACGCGCCGCCTACAACCCCAGCCAGTAGTTCACCTTGACGATGAACCGGTTCTCGGCCGGGGCGCCGAATAGCGCTCCCAGATCTCGTCCGAGGTCGAAGTCGCCGAAGGACGACCTTCCCGCCTGCTGACGCTGCCACACGAAGAAGATCGTCGAGCCCGGACGGTACTCCCAACGCAGGACCGTGTTGCCGATGAGAGATCGGATATTGAAGTCCCGATCCGAGAACGAATAGTCGGTGACGCCGTCATCGTCGAAGTCGACGTACTGGGTCCCATCGACCTCGCAGATCGTGCTCGAGCAGAGCACATCGTCCGTCTGGACATCGGCTACGCCGGGCGCGAACTCGTTGAAATCGAACGATCGCGATGCGTCGAGCTGCTTGTACTGCAGGTAGTCGCCCGATGACAGCAGCGGCTGCGCGTAGAGCTGAAGCGACAGCGTCGGCGAAAAGGTCCAGTCCAGCCGCGTCTCCATGGAAAGGGTGCTACGGTCCAGATCGGCGAAGAGATAGCGGGTCCCATACGTCGGGTCGTAGGGCAGCGTGCTCGTCGCCGTGACGTACTGATCGCCGGACCTCGACTTTTCCCAGCGGGGCTTCAGCGAAATCGCGAGACTCTCCGACGGCTGAAGGCGCATTTCGGCCCGAATCTTGGTGCCGCCACCGCGACCGATCTGGTCGTGGCTCTGGTCGAAGTTGGCTCCGAAACTGAACGCCTTTCTGCGATCCGTATTGAGGCTCACGCTCCAGGTGGCCGAAGCGGGCCCGACCATCATGGGACCACCTCGGGTCGCCCGGCGACTCATCTTCTGGGGGTTGTATCGAAGGTTGGTCCTGAAATTCCAGTAGTTCAGGAACTGGCCACTGACGCTCAGGCTGTAATTGCCGGCGGTTCGGGCGTTGTGCCACGAATCCACGGACCACGTGTCATCGAGCGCCTCGTGACTCCAGTTGTGGTACGTGATAAGGCTGATGTTGTAGTTCCTGAACACCGTGCCGGGACGAATCTCTCGGTATCCGACGCGAAGTCCGGCGTCCAGGCGCTCCGCATTCGTCGAGAAACCGACGTCGTTGATCTCGAAGAGCTTGGAGACCTCGGCCGCCCATACCGCACCGGTCCAGTGCGTCCCTCCGCGCTTCTCGAGTTGCACGCGCCAGTCTCGACCGCCCAGCGACGTCGCATTGGGGTCGAGTGAAAAGCGGGTCGCGTCCGGACGCTGGATGTAGTGCGTGCTCAGCATCTGAATCCGCTGCATCGCGGACTCACTCCCCAGGACATAGCTACCCGTGAAGTAACCGCTGACGGCCCACTCGCGGTCGTTCCACAGGTGGTCGAGCCGAAGGCCGCCATTGAATGCGGATGAGGGCAACCAATCGAAGGAGCCGTCGCCGGGCAGGTCTCGTCGCATGGCGGTGGTGATCCCGCGAAGCTGGGTCCTGCCACCGTTCAGATCCTGCGCGAGGCTGAAGACACCGAATTGGGACTTCGGCTCGACCAGGA
Organism: Gemmatimonadota bacterium; assembly: GCA_022564535.1. Next base: position 5,530 of record JADFLD010000038.1, on the reverse strand, counting down.
ACGCGCTCCGTGATCCATCGTCGAACAGCCCCTGACCGAACTCGTTCCCCGTCACAGCCCCGAGGGCGCCCACGGAAAGACCGCCCGTGGTGCGTCCAGCCAGCTTGACCGCACCCAGAATGGTGGCGTTGGTGGGAACGTCGGAATACTCGGCGTCGAACGGAGCCCGCCCATGGGGTGCGCGCCCGATCCGTCGACTGTAGAAGAGTGCGTTCCTCATGCCGGACAGCTTGAAGTCGAAGCCGCGCGCATCCTCCACGAAGAACGGCCGCTGCTCGGGAAAGAACGTCTCGAACGCGGTGAGGTTGATGACCGCGGGGTCCGCTTCGACCTGCCCGAAATCCGGGTTGACCGTTGCGTCGAGCGTGAACGACGCCCCCAACCCGTAGCTCACGTCCATGCCCAACCGCCCGCCCGTGGCGGTCCCGTCGAAGAACGGATCTCCGGCCTCGGCCGGTCCGTTCTCCAAGCTGGTCACGACGTACGGCCGGATCTCGAGACGACGTGATGGTCGAGACACGAGAACGTTGTCGAGGCGGCCCATCTGGCTGACGATGCCCTTACGGAGCTTCGAGATCAACGAGTAGTAACTGCGCTCATTGTTTTCGACGCGGAGGCGGTGAAAATTGATCCCCCACGTCTGGAGATCATCCGAAGACTCGTAGCGGATTTGCGAGAGGGGGATACGCATTTCGACGGCCCACCCGTGCTCGTCGATGCTCACCGCTGAGGTCCACACGGCGTTCCAGGCGCCGTCCATCTTGTCGTCGTTGTAAAAGTAGGTATCGCCCTGAACGTTCGCAGCGCTCACGCGGAAGCTGTAACCGGTGAGGCCATCGAGGTTGGGATCGAGGTGGACGCTGAACTGGTCGTAGATTCCGCGCGTGTCCCGCCTGGAAAGGCGACGATCGATCGTCGCCGGCTCCGAATCCCACATGCGGGCCGCGATCCAGATCGCCTCGTCCCCGAACAGGATTCGAACCTCGGTGTCGTGCTCCACGGGGTCGCCCTCGATCGGCTCACTTTGGGTGAAGCCGCTGAAGACCCGGGCGCGATCCCAGTCCGCCTCGTCGATGAACCCATCGATTTCGATTTCGCCGAGTCTTGCCGTGGAGTCCAGAGCGTCCTCGGCCACGGACGTCGTCAGCCGTTCACCGGTCTCCTCGGCGACATCCACAGCGTCGCCCACCGACCCCTCCACTGGACCGACCCCACCAAGGCCCGTCTGAGCCTCCGCGACACCGGGGGCGATGAAGAACCCCAACAAGAATGCGCACCGGTAGAGCCCGGGCCGCAACCGCCCACCTGACAACATATGTTTACCCGCGAGGCGAAGCCTCTTCTATCTCTTAGAAAGCCACTCTGCTGCGGCCGGATGTAGCGGGATCGGAGCGCTGGAAAGCAGTCCCAGGTCGATCTGCTTGGCCATGGCATGCACCTGCTCCAAAGAGACACGATCGTCCTGCATAATGTTGAGCAGGAGCGTCACCACGTCGTCGTCGAGCGACTCCATCGCGACGACCCAGTTCATGACCGCGAGTGTCGAAACCACGGCATCGACACCCGGATACGCACCGGTGGGGATTTCTCCCCCCGAGTAGTAGGGGTGAATCGCCAACATTTCCTGCAGCACGTCGTCCTCGATGGCGATGAGGCGCATGCTCGCCGTTGTGGAGGCCTCGAGAACCGCGGCGGCGGGGTACCCCACCGAGATTATCGCGGCGTCGATCGATCCATCACGGAGAGCAGAGGAGGTCTCGGTAAACGAGAGATACCGGGGACGGATATCGTCGTAGGTGAGTCCGTACGCAGCGAGGACATGCCGCGACAGTTGCTCGGTACCACTTCCGGCGTTACCGACGGAGACGCGGAAGCCAGCGAAGTCCCCAACCGACTGGGCCTCGGAGCGACTCGGGACCACGATGTGCGTGAGGTTGGGGTACAGGGGCGCCAGGGCCCGGAGGCCGGTGATGGCCTCCCTGAAGTCGCCCTCACCCTTTTGCGCCTGATAGATGGTCATCGCGATCGCCATCGCGAGGTCAGTTTGGCCCGAACCGAGTCGGTTCACGTTCTCGACGGAGCCACCGCTCACCTCGGCCGTGTACTGCCGGGCCGAGTCCGCGATCGAGAGTCTGCTGGCGATCGCGCCGCCGAGCGGATAGTAGATGCCCCCGGTGCCGGCCGTACCGAGCGACATGAACTGCACCTGGCGATCCCCACCACCACACGCCGTCGTGACGGCGACCGCCGCGACGACCCACCATCTCAGGGTCTGCTTCTTCATTTTCCCTCCGTGAAGGCTACTCAGCCTTGGAAAAGACCACACTCACAGCCACAAGCCCAGCCACATCGGTCATGAGGCCCGGGTAGACGAGAAGGAGCGCGCCCACCAGAGCGAGGGCCCGCGCCGGGTAGCTGAGGGGCCTGCGAGCGTAGCCGACCGACGCAGCCGCGAGCGCCGTAACGCCGACGAGCGCGGTGACCGTCGCGAGCAGGATGCCCATCACCGACCCGTTCATCAGGAGCTCCGGACCATAAACGAACATGAACGGAACGATGAACCCTGCTCCCGCCAGCATCGCCGCGAACACCGCGGTCTTGATCGGCGGAGACCCCGCTATTCCTGCCGCCGCGAACGCCGCGAGTGATACCGGGGGTGTGACGTTCGAGATGCACCCGTAGTAGAAGATGAAGAGGTGCGCCGCGAGCAGCGGCACCCCGAGCTGAACCAGCGCAGGCGCCCCGAGCGCGGCGAGTACGACATACGCCGCGGTCGTCGGCAACCCCATCCCGAGAACGATCGAGCCGAGCGCCGTGAGCACCAACGCCCCGAGCAGATTCCCCTGGGCCAGGGTGATGATGAGCTCCGACATGCGCAGCCCGATGCCGGTGAGTGAGGCAACGCCCACGACGATGCCCGCAGCGGCGCACGCCGCCGCGACCTGCACGGCCCCTCGACCGGCTCTTTCGACGATCTCGCGCATCTGGGTCGCCGACGGTCGCGTAGCGGGACGCGCCACCGCCATGATGAGTGCGGACATCACACCCCAAAAAGCCGCACGCATCGGTGAGCGACCCATCCCAAGCATGACGACGATGATCACCAGAGGAAGAAGCAGATGGAGCCGCGGAAGAATGGGCTCGGTTTCCTCCTCACCTCCGACGGAGAGGCCCATCAGGCCGGCCCGGAAGTGGATGGCGGCGAGGAGGGCCGCGTAGTACAGCAACGACGGGATGATCGCCGCAACCGCTACCTCCACGTACGGAATGTTCGTCCAGGTGGCGAGAATGAACGCACCCGCACCCATGACCGGAGGCATCATCTGGCCACCCGTGCTTGCTGCCGCTTCGATGGCGGCCGCAAAGAACGGCTTGAAACCAGCCCGCTTCATGAGCGGAATCGTGAACGTTCCGGTCGTCACCACGTTGGCGACGGCGCTCCCGGAAAGAGACCCCATGAAAGCGCTGGCGACCGCCGCGGTCTTGGCGGGCCCGCCGCGCGTTCGGCCCGCCACCTTGTTGGCCAAGGCGATGAGCAGCGCTCCACCGCCGGCCGTGTCGAGCACGGCCCCGAAGAGCACGAAGAGGTAGACGAAGTCGGCCGAGACTCCGAGGGGGATTCCCCAAATACCCTCGGTCGAGAGATAGAGATGCTCGATGAGTCGGCTCGGGCCGTAGCCCCGATGCGCCAGGAAGCCAGGCAGATAGGGTCCCGCCAACGCGTACCCGAGCGCCAGAAGACAAACCGTGATCAGACCCCATCCGGTCGCCCTCCGAGCGAGCTCCAGGACCAGCAGGATCGCGATGGCACCCATGAGAAGATCGAGGGACGTGGGGCTGCCGGAGCGAGCCACAAGTTCCTGGTTTTCGAGCGCGAGATATCCGCACACGACGATCGTCATGCCGGCGAGGACCCACCCCACGATGCGGGACAGCCGCTCACGGGTCGGATTCAATTCGGCGTCCCTCTCGGCGCGCATGCTTCGTTGAACGCCGACGCCGAGGAAGCCGAGCGTCGCCATCAGCGCGAGGTGGACCGGACGTTGGATGAGAGCCGTGAAGGGGGAGTACCCCGCGGCATACATGTGGAACACGCCGGCCGTGATCGAGGCGCCGGCGACGACCCACACGGTGACCTTCCCTCTGTCTCCGCTCACGTCGACACCGCTCTTTCGTGGGTCACGCGCCCGACCGACCCGGCGGAAGCGTCAGATGAACCGTGCAGCCACCAGGGCGATGCTCAGAAAGATCACCATCAGGATCGTCGCCGCGCTCGTGAAGCTTCGACGACCGTCGATGGCGTGGACCCCCTGAGCGATGACGAGCGTCGACCATATTTGAGTCAGATCCATCACCCTGAACACGTTCAGGAAGTAGCTGTCGGGAAGAAAGAACAGGAAGCTGGCGAAGTTCAGCGTGAACTGGGGATCGCCCGTCGAGATGCGTAGCGGGGTCACCAGCAGGCCGAACAAGACGGGAATGAACCACGCGTGCGTGACCAACGCAAGGTACTGGGTGTAGCGGCCTTCGTCGCCCAGAATGAAGCTGAATATCAGCGCGTAAAACCCCGCGAACCCGAACGAGAAGACGACGGTGGAAAGCACGGTCGCGGCGGGAATGACGATGCGCATCGCCTGGATGGCGCGCTCGCCCATCTCCGGGAACTCGACGCCACGCTCGAGCGCCGCCATGCGCTGGGTTTCCAAGAAGAGGTCGACCGGGATCAAGGCCATGGTAAGTCCGGACACGAAGGCGAGGACAACCATGGGCCCGAACCACTTGGGGTGTTCGGCGAGCTGTGCCACAAGCTTGCCAGGGCTGAACAGCACGTTGACGAGGCGGGTGGGAAGCGCGTCCAGCCGAGGCTCAGCAACGGCTCGCTGTTCGACGGTCGTGTCCATCTCTATTCCCTTTGAAGCCGTACGCGTAGGATCGACCTGATTTCGATGGGTAGCGGCACCGGGGCCACGGGAACACTGACCGTACCGCTTCCGGTCGCTGTCTTGACGCTCTCGAACATGAGCCCCCTCTGGGAATCCCACAGGATATGGCCCGATACCTCGACGTTGGACGATTGTTTGACGGCCATTCCCCCGAACTCCATTTCCGTGGTCGACTCCGCCGTGCCCTCGAGAGAGATCACCAACAGCGAGTGGCCGCCTACGACAGTGTCCCCCACGACCGTGTACCGCGTGACAGAAAGCTCGGACCTCGTGCCCGCGCCTTCGCTGCCCTCGTACGAAACGGTGTCCACCCAGCTCTCCCCGGGTGCGACCGCTCGACCGGGTAGCCCCGGAAAGAACGTGTGCGCCAAGGCCAGACTCGAGATCATCTGGCTCGCGACGTCGGATACGACAAGCCGCTCCGATATCGTCGCATTCCCCTGCCGATCGAGCGTGAACACGAGCCGGCCGCTCACGTCACTCCTATCGAGCTGAATGGGTGCCCCCATCGGTTGATTGATTGTGGCCGCGAGCTCCACCACCGAGAGGCTCGAGACTATTCCGCCCGGGACGGCCTCGAACGTGAC
>JADFLD010000037.1 GCA_022564535.1 Gemmatimonadota bacterium | reverse complement strand
CCAGTACCGGTTTTCCGGAAAAGCCCCCCTGGGCGACGAAACCGTCCACGACCCGGTAGATACGCGCGCCGGCATAGAAGTCGTTCACCATGAGCTGATACACGCGGTCCACCGCGAGGGGCGCCCACGCGCGATGCATCTTCACCGAAAACGTGCCCTCGCTCGTTTGCACCGCCACCAAGAACGAATCCGGTGCCCGAGCGCTCAGCATCTCCACGGTAGGGTGGTAGAGCGTGGTGTTCTGTACACACGCGCCGACAGCGATCGCAGCGAGTAGCGCGGTCAGCAGTGGAAGCGGGCGACCCGGGGCGTTCGCGCGCGTTGGGACCGACTTCACCACGGAAGCCACGGGTATTGGCGGAAGTTTGGTTTACGCTTCTCGAGGTAGGCCTTCTTGCCCTCTTGCCCCTGCTCCGTCATGTAGAAAAGCAGCGTGGCGTTGCCTGCGAGCTCTTGCAGGCCGGCCTGCCCGTCGAGGTCCGCATTGAAGGCGCTCTTGAGCAGTCGGATCGCGAGCGGACTCTTGTCCATGATCTCCTGGGCCCATTGCCACCCTTCGGTCTCGAGCTCCTCGAGGGGCACGACCTTGTTCACCATGCCCATCTCACACGCCTCCTCGGCCGAGTAATGCCTGCAGAGGTACCAGATCTCCCTGGCACGCTTCTGGCCGACCTGGCGCGCGAGGAACGACGCGCCGAACCCTCCGTCGAAGGACCCCACGATCGGCCCGGTCTGGCCGAACACGGCGTTGTCCGCAGCGATGGTGAGGTCGCACACGACGTGGAGGACGTGCCCGCCTCCGATCGCGTATCCCGCCACGAGCGCAATGACCGGCTTCGGCATCGAACGCATGTAGCGCTGCAACTCGAGAACGTTGAGGCGGGGAATACCGTCCTTGCCCACGTATCCCGCGTCACCCCGTACGCTTTGGTCGCCGCCGGAGCAAAACGCCCACTTCCCGTCCTTTGAGGGACCGTTGCCGGTGAGGAGTACGACACCGATCTTGATATCCTCAGCCGCGTTGCGAAACGCCTCCAGCATCTCGAGCAGCGTGTCGGGTCGAAATGCGTTTCGGACCTCCGGACGGTTGAACGCGATCCGGGCGACACCGTCGCACTTGTGGTACGTGATGTCTTCGTACTCTTTGACTTCCTTCCAGTCGGGCTTGTTCATCTCTGTCGGGTCCATGGGTTGATCGATCTGTGTGGCGCCCCTACCCCAAGGCCTCGCGCACGCTCCGAGCCACCGCCTGCTCCACCTCGAGGTGTCGCCGGTGGTTTACCTCGCGGTCGGTGCGGACGCACAGAATCTGCGTCCGCCCGTCGGACAGCGCGCGTGCGAGCGCATCGCCAATGTCCGTCACCCCCACCTGCGTGAAGTCGATGCCATGCGCGGCCGCCGCGTGTTTCAGTTCGATGCCGTGTGGCGTTGCGAAGAACCGAGTGAAGTGAGGTTCGTGCTCGGCGATCGGCAACCTATGGAAGATGCCGCCTCCGTCGTTGTCGATGAGAACGAACACGACTGAAGCATCGTCCTCACGGCTCCACAGGAGGCCGTTCTGATCGTGGAAGAAGGCGATGTCGCCCACCACGCAGACCGTTGGCGTGGAGCGCTGGGACGCCACACCGAACGCCGTCGACAAGATTCCGTCGATGCCGCTCGCCCCGCGGTTCGCGAAGACGTGAGTGACTTCACCCGTCGGGTGCCCGAAGGCGTCGAGGTCACGGATCGGCATCGAGCTCGACACGAACAGGTTGGCACCCGCAGGGACCGCACGCAGAACAGCGGCGAGTACATCGCCCTCGTGCGACTCCCACTCCCCACCCGAGTTTTCGGCGATCGCCCGGAGTGCTGCGGCCTCGGCCACACGCCACGCCTCCACCCACTCGGCATCCGCCGAGACACCGACTTCGCCGCGTACCCGCCCGGCGGCGAGTCGAGCGAGGGTGTCGGCGGGATCGGCCCGCACGTAGTGGCTCGCGATCGAGCCGTGGTCCTTCCACCGTCCACTGCCGTCGATGACCACGTGGGGCGTCTCGCTGTGATGCTCCAGCCATCCCTGGAGGGCGGCCGACGTCGGTGAGGCACCCACGCGTACGATCACGCCCGGAGCCAAGCGCCGTCGAACCGCGTCGTCCCGCAGGAAGAGATCGTACGCCGCGACGACGTAGGCACCGCCCGTCGGCCCGAACCGTGCGCCAGACAGAGGGTCGGCGAGAACAGGAAAGCCGGTCGCAGCAGCAAACTCCAGGACGGCGTTCCCGAGCCGGTCGGCGTCCTCCGACGGACCCGCAACGATGACGCCCCGCGCGATTCCAACGACCCCCTCGAACGCCTCGATCTGGGCCGGAGTAGCCGCGGGCCGACCCACCGTGATGTCTGTGAACGGGACGTCGTCGGGGCGTCCCGTCCCGGCGAGCGCGAGCTCTGCTTCCAGGTCGCTGCCAGATGCCGGCTCGAGCGGCTTGTCGAACGGAAAGTTCAGATGGACGGGCCCTGCGTCGGGGCCGGTCGCGGTCGCGTACGCCCGGTTCGCGAGGCCTCGGAGATGGCGCAGAGCACCTCGCTCCACAGTCGGGGGCGCTACGTCATGGAAGGCGCGGACGAAGCTCCCGTAGATCTGCACCTGGTCGATGGCCTGGTTGGCGTCCGAATCCCGAAGACGGTGTGGGCGATCGGCGGTGAGCACGAGCATGGGCACACCACTCAGCGACGCCTCGACGACCGCGGGAAATACATTCGCGACGGCGGTTCCCGATGTCGTCACCACCACGGCGGGCCGCCCACTCGCCTTGCCGACTCCGAGCGCGAAGTACGCGGCCGAGCGCTCATCGAGATGCACCCGGGTGCGGAACCGTCCATCTGCGGCGAACGCCATGACCAGTGGGGTCGATCTGGACCCCGGAGCGACTACCACCTCGCGGACACCGACCCTCGCGAGCTCGTCCGCGAAGCTCCTGGCCCACAACGTGTTAGCGACTGAACCGCTCATGCCTCTCCGCGGGCAAGGGGCTCGGATCGACGGAGGGAAGGAACAGATCTGTCCCGCCCCGAAGTCGGATCGAGCGCGGCACCGCTACTCCGCAACGCCTCGAGCATCAGCTCGAACTTGATTGCCGTCTCCTCCCACTCGAGGGCGGGCACCGATCCGTCGACGATCCCCGCACCGGCGAAGAGTCTCCACCCCGAGCCCGTGGAGACACCTGTACGCAAGGCCGGCGCAAAGACTCCGTTGCCCTCTGCGTCGAACCACCCGACCGGCCCCGCATACCAACCCCGCTCGAACGGCTCTTCCTCCGAGAGAAACGCCATCGCGGCGTCCCTCGGAAGTCCACACACGGCGGGCGTCGGATGGAGGAGGCGAAGGACGTCGAGGACACCGACTCCCTCCGGCAGACTCGCCCGAATCTCGGTTTCCAGATGCTGAATGCGGGCGAGGGTCAAAACGTGGGGCTGGGGGTCCGTCCGGATCTGGTGCGCCATGGTCTGGAGTCTGGCCACCATGTCATCCAAGGCGATCCGCTGCTCCACCCGGTCTTTGTCACTCGCCAATAGCGTGGCCGCTAGCTCCGCCTGCTCTCGAGGCGAACCTCCCCTGCCGATAGAACCTGCGACGGCGGTCGCGTGGAAAACGCCGTCGCGCAGGGTCGCCACCGTCTCGGGAGCCGCGCCCACGAGAGCCGAACCGGGTGACGGCTCGAACAGGAAGACATGGCTGCCACGATTCACGGCCCAGAGTCGCGCCACGACGTCTACGGGATCGATCACGGAGTCCAGATCCACATCCAACGTTCGGGCCAACACGGCCTTCGACAACGTACCGCTCCGGATCGCCTCGAGCGCGGCCGTGACCGCCTCTTCCCAACTCTCCCGATCGGTCGGAGTCGCCCGTCCCCTCGCGGGAGTTTCTGGTGTCGAAAAGTCCGCGAGTGTGGCGAGTTCCGCCCGCAAGGCTTCGGCGCGATGGCGAAGCCGCCCGAAGACGTCCAAGTCACCCTCGTCCTCCACCATCGTCCGGGCTCTCAGCCAGGCGTCGCCCGACCCGTCTCCTTCGAGCTCGAAGGCCGGTACATGAAAGAGCCATGAGGGAAATTCCGACCAGACCCCCACCGCCTCGTGATCGGCACGAAACGAGAAGCCTCCGTAGAAGCGCACACGTGGAGCGCGCGCGCTACCCTCGGGCAAGATCGGTCGGAGGGTCACCGCTCTCGCTGCGGCCGCCGCTTCCTCGAAGCGATCTCCGCTCCGCCCGGCCACTCCCCTCACCTCGGCGGCGACACCCCGATGCGCGACCCAGCGGTCACCCCGGGCCCAAAAACCGCGCTCCTCCCCCGCCGCGTGGCGGAGAAAGGTGTCGGGACGCAAGTCGGGCGCTGGAATGGTGACCGTCGCAAGACGGAAGCGATCCGATGGTCGAGCCAATTCGGGTCCCGGGCCTTCTAGGTCCGACCACCCCTCGTGGGCGACCGGCCCGCCAATATAGGCCCCCACCCGAGATGGTGAAGCCCTGGCGTTGCACACGGTGGCACCGTCGCTGCCGGAGCATCGACCGGCCAGCCACCAACCTCCAACCAGGATCAGCGCGACCGTAGTTGCCTGATGATGATGTGCTGTCCGACGTCACCCGCCGAGGCGGTGAAGAAGACCTCTTGGTCCTCGACGATGATGGCAATGGATGCAGATGACGGCGTCGGCACGGGTGGGAGCCACAAGAGAGGAACCACCAGCAGCAAAGCCACCACCGCTCGAAGCCAAGGAGCCTCCGGGCGGCCACGCGGAGTGAAGAGGATGCGCCGCACACGGCGAGCGAGCCCCCGTCCACCCTGTCCGGCCATGGACACCGTGGCGGGAACGGCGAACGGGGGGATCGCCCACTCCGCCACCCTCGAGATCGAGCTCGCCAGTCCCAAGGGTTCGCCGGTCCGCAGGACGGCCCAATCATCACACGTGAGTTCGGCCGCCTCGACGAGCTTGAAGAGAGCGAGTCGATTCAGAGGCTGAAACCAGAACACGGCAGCGACCGCCCGCAGGACGTTGGACCAGGCGACGTCACGACGCACGACGTGCGCCAATTCGTGAGCGAGCACGGCCCGGAGCTCGGCGTCGCTGAGATCCTCTTCGCAGCGGCGAGGTAGGACGATGGTCTTGCCTGGTACAACGCAGGGGACACCGAGAAGGTCCGATCCCCTCAGGCGAATCAAGCTTGCTCCCAACTGGTCCAGGAGCGCTCTGGACCTCGGCGAGGCCTCACGCAGAGACACCACGAACTCACCGAGCGCGCGGTGGTGGCGCAGGAGGACCCCGAGCCCCAACACTCCGCCAAACAACCAAAACGCGATGATGACGTTGAACCAGTCGATGCCAGCCACGGGCCCGCACACGTGGTCGACCTCGGCCATCCAGTCGACACCCCCGGCGGGACCGGACCGCATTGCCTGCCTACACTCCGGGCTCGGATCTACGAGTCGGGCCCGAAAGCTCATAGGGGTCGCATCAACCCGGTCCACCCAGATTCCCTTCCCGGCCTTGCTGGCATCGGGAATGTCATCGACCAGACTGAGACGGGCTTCTATCCTGCGCAGCACCACCCCATCACTCGAACGAGGGGCGAGGGACACCACGACGCTCGTACCGATTCCACCGACGATGGCCACCTTCCACAGAAATGCCCGTGTCGCCGGCTGTTGATCGACGAACCGGGTGACGAGCCAGCAGCCCCCGATGAGGACCGAACTGTGCAGTGTATAGGTGAGCAGCCAGCCGGTCACCGCAGCGGACGACTGAAGGAAGGGCTCAAGCATCTCCACGGCTGCCGTTGTCTCCTGCCTCGTCGAGCATTTCGCGGATGCGGCTCAGCTCCGCCGCGTCGACCTCGTCAGCCCGAACCAAATGGCTGAGGAGCGCGGAGGGATCTCCGCCAAAGAGATTCTCCGTCAGCTCCCTGACCTTGGAACGCCGGACGTCGGACCGGCTCACCGTCGCTCGATAGACGTATTGGCGACCCTCGCATCGATGGGTGAGGACTCGTTTCCGCTCGAGACGAGACATGATGGTGGCCACCGTCGTCAAGGCGAGAGGCCTGTCTTCCGTGAGCCGCTCCCAAACATCCTGGGTGGTCGCCTCACCACGGTCCCATAGGACGCGGAGAATCGAAAGCTGTAGGCCGGTCAAGCCGACGGTATCTCGCACGAGTCCACTCCTGCGCGTACGGGCATGGTCACACGAGGTGGGACGCCCGAAGTCCTGTCGGCGGTTGCCCGCCGGGATCCGCTTCGGCGGCGGCTCGTCCGAGCGATTCGGAGCCTTGTGTCAGTGCTTGGGGAGCGAAGCCACAGATTCGGTGACCCGAAAACCCAACTCCTCGTCGGCGATATTCTCCGCGTAGTCGATCCAGAAATCGATGGGCACGCCGGTCTCCACGTCATACGTCACCTCGATCACGTGCGCGTCACGAGCGATCGCATCGCGCAGGATGTCGAAGAGGCCTTCCACCGAGGGAAAGAGGTCTTCGAACGACGATGGGACCGGGGCGTTCGACTCGATGTAGGTCCGATCCACGACCTGGCCGCCCGATACCGCAACCCGCACGGGCCCGCGCGCCTCGACGCCACAGAAACAGAGACGCTCTACCCCATACGCGTACATGGACGGCTCCAAACTCGCCCAAATCTCCTCGTTGCGTTCGAGCTCCTCGAGCAGCCCGCCTCCCGGTGCGATCACTCCGCAGCCTGTCTGGAGAATCCACGCACCCACGACCGCGAGCGCCGCGCACGAGGGCAGACGCTTCATCGATTGCTCACGAAACGATAGGCGAATCCATCGCAGCACGGATCAGCCAGAGTGAGCGTGTCGGCGCCCATCAGGGTTGCCGTCTGCGTGGCGAACCCGAAGAGCGGTTCCGCATAAGACACGAGGAACGTACCGGCGTCCGTCCCCGGAGTCGCCGTGAACGGAATCGAACGTTGGAAAACGCCATTTTGCACGACCTCGATCAGCCCGTCGGAGGTGAAAGCGAGGGTGAGTGTCTCTCCAGTCGAAGCCGGCGTGCGCGTCATGCCCGCGAAGCCGCCGGTGGACTCGACCCAGATCCACGACCCGACGAGTGACTCTTCAGACGCAGAGGGGTCGTCGTGGCCGACGAACGTCATTCCGGCCATAACACCCAAGGCCCCAATCGAATGCCAAGTCACCAGTCCTCCTCGCCAAACGTCCCGGAGCCTCTCGCTCCTGCCTAGGGGACGTACCAACGGCCCCAAATGTGACAGAACTCAAGAAGTCGGCGCGAAACGCCAACCCTTGTACTATGTTGGCACCGACCGATGCCGCAACCGACCATGGGAAGGGTGATGAGCAAAGACGCCGCTCCACGGCAAGTCCCGACGTCTGCCCCCCCGCTCTCTTGGCCCCCACCGGGCATGGAGCGACTGCAGGGGGGCGTGTGGAGGGTCATAGGGTTGTGCTGGACAGGCAGCCTCATCTTGGTGCTCCCGCTCCTGTGGGCGCTTGCGGTCGAGCAGCCCTTCTACAGCTTGGGCCCGTTCGAAGACAACTGGGAACTGGGGTTGGCGATCGCCGCCGTAGGAGCCGTGCTCGTCGTCTTCGCTTTCGGTCACTTCTGGTTTCTCATGCGTGGAGCCGCGCAAGCTGCGGACATCGGGTACGGCCTGTTGACGGTCTTCGAGGTCGCGTGCGACTCGGGGCGCGATACGGGATTCCTCATCCAGGGCAAGCGCCACTTCGGATCTCTGGGTGAGGGGCGTCAGGGCACGGTAGTCCGCGCCCGCCTACGCGGCGCGGCGCTGCTACTCGGTGCAGCCGTCTGGATGATCGTCGGCTTCGGCATCGCGATCCTGCTCGCGGCTCGGGGCTTCGTGACGCCCTCGGGAATCTGGCTCATGACGATGGGACCGACCGGACTCATGGCCGCCGTGGGCGCGGGATTCATCATCACCCAAAACACCACGGTCCGAGGACTCCAAACGGAATGGAACGCTCAGGAGGGGGCGAATCGGATTCAGACCGAGTCCGAGGCGTGGAACGAGCGCCTGGAGCAGGCGGGTCCGGCGGTGGTGCTCGGCTCTGGCGCGAAGAACCAGGGCACTAATTTTCGCATGGGTAGCACGGTCGTGATCGTCCTCTTCGTGCTCGGCTTCGGCCCCACTCTGACGATCGCCGTCACCACGGCCATCGGTCCGATTCTCGCGGAGATCGCGGTCCCGACCTTCCTCGCCGTTCAGGAGATGGCGGGCGGAGCCGAAGTGCTCAGACGATTCACGGTCGAAAAGGACCCGTCCGTTTCTCCCGCTGCAGCCGGCGCCGCGCTTCAGAACATCGCCTTCGTCGGCATCAGTGGTCCCGCCGAGCCGATGGAGCGGGCCCCAGGCACCCCGTACGTCGAGGGGTGGTTCCCGACTCCCGACTTCCCCGACGCTTTCTCCGAATCGGTGGCGTCCGAGCTGATGAGCCGCCCGCTCAGCGAGTTCTCGGAACAAGAACGGGCTGCGCTCATCCAAGCCGCGACGCATCCGGCCCACGCGGAATTCCACCTGCTCGCCCGCGCGGAGATCGTGGACGTCGTCAGCGGTCGATGGACGCTCCCATTTCCCGACTCGATGACGTTCCAGGAGTTGCCTTGGCCGCGGTTCCAGGCGTTTCGCACGGCGGGGCTCGCGCAGGTAGCGAAGGCGACGGTCGAGGTGTCGAACGGACAACGCGCCGACGCCGAACACACGCTCACGGAACTGATTTCGACGGGGTTCCTCCTCATCGAACAGGGGCCCACGCTGCTCGACAACCTCATCGGAGTCGAGCTCACCCGCATGGGCGCCGATGGACTCGAGGGCTACTACGTGCGTATCGGCCAGCCCGATCGAGCCGAGTCTCTCGCATGGGCACGCGAAGGGGCGTTGGCAGCCGCGAAGAAGGCGCGGGCAGGCCTGATTCCCCAAGATGCAAGGGCGCTTCTCCAGGGCGTCCCCGATCTCGTCGAGAACGAGAACGCGCTGCGCGGCCTCCGGTGGGAGTACTTCGCGACATTCAACATGCTGGCTCCGTGCATCAACCTCCAGAAAATGGTGTTCGGAATCGACGACGACTACGACGAGTGGCGACGTCGAGCCGAGCGCTCGATCGTGCGCGTGCCCGGCGAACAGGAGCTGTTCGATCTGGCGGAGAGCGGTGCACTGGGGTCCGGGGGGCAGAATCTTGAAGGCTTCCTTCCCCGCTTCCTGAATCTCGTATTGGGAAGCGGTGGCGCGCCCGGCAGCTGCGCCTCGCTCATCGCCTCGTTGCAGTCGTGAGCGCGTATTGCGTGCCTCGGCTCCGACCTCTGATCACCATCGGGGTCGTCGCGTCGAGCCTCGCGTGCGGCTCCGATCCGGCGGAAGACCCATCGGAAGCCGGAGCCGCGACAGAGGCCCCCGTCGGCCCGTTCGATACCGACATATTCATCGCCGACCTGCATTGGGAGCTAGGCGGCCTCCAGAGCATCGGCGAGCCGACGAACATCACCCGGCGGCCCGGCTACGACAATCAGCCCTATTGGGTGCCCGATGGATCGGGCTTGTGGTACACCGCGATCGACGAGCTCGACGGGCAGGCAGACATCTGGCGCTACGACCTCGACGGTGGGAGGGTCACACGCGTCACCGCGAGCAACCCCGAAAGCGAGTATTCGGCGACGCCGTTGCCCGACGGAAGCGGCATCTCCACTATCCGGGTCGA
>JADFLD010000036.1 GCA_022564535.1 Gemmatimonadota bacterium | reverse complement strand
TGACGGCGACAGTAAAGCTAAAGAACTGGTCTCCGCCTATCGCCTCAAGGGGCACGACCACAGTAAGCGATCGTTCGCCTCGGAGGATCACCGCAACTGGGTTGGGCTCGAAGTCGGGCGGGAATCCAGCGATGGGAAGGGGAAGGGGAAGGGGAATGGGCCTGAAGTCGAACTGGCTAATTTCAGCTAACAGATCGTCCGGCCGAATCCGGATCGCCGCGTCAACGCCAAGGTTTTCGGTCCCGCACTGGAAATTGAATCGTGACAATCCTGTTGTGGAATCCTGGTCGCTATCGAATGAGATATCGCCGTAGACTCCACCAACACCGAATTGGCGATCGAATTCGCCTTGGGCGGGGAGCGGCTCGTTGAATTCGATCGTGAGGCAAAAGTCATCGTCGGTGAACGAACCGCCGACAGACGTGATGTCAGGCCGGAAGAGCTCGTCGGGCGGCGGTTCAAAGAAGAAGACGAGCTCGTCACCGACCGGGTCTTGGACCTTGAACGCAGGTGGTGGGATGTCAGGCCCGTCCAGTGACTGGAGGTTAAACGTGATTTCGTGCGGATCAATTGTGAGGAAGCCTGCGGTGCTTGGCTGATCGCCCACGGTACCGGCGAAGATAACGTTCTCGAAGGTCAGTGTGCCGACTTGGAAGTAGTATGTCTGGCCAGCCTCCGCCTGGAAGCCGACCCGGGTTGGGAAGGAGAACAAGGAGGTGCATGCGACTTGAGTCAAGTCCGCGAGAGCCGGCAGCTCCAGCGTATCGGCGACATCGCCGGTGTACACGCCGATGGCGATGTTGTAGGGCTGGCTACCTGCCGTGTCGGCAACGAGGATCTCGTCACGAACCGGTGTGTAGCGGTACCAAAGGGTGTACTCAACGCTGTACGGTTCCAGACAGCCCGGCGAGGGTTCGCCGTCTTCTTCGGTAGCGGTGAGGTTGTTGACGGTCATTGTGAACGGCAGCGACGTCACAAATTGGGCATTGGCGAAGTCGTCGTTTGCTGGCGGGACCGCAACAAAGATGTTGAACTGCAGACTGAATCCTGGAGGTTCGGCCGGTTCAGGCTCTGGCCCGCGGAAGAAGAAGCGCGGGACGCGCGAGACCTGGAAGAAGTACGTCTCGCCGGCTTCTGCCTCAAGCGCAACGGCGCTGTCCGGAGCGCCACACTCCTCCCGGAGGAGGCCGAACTTACTCTCTGTCCAAATGCCGATGATGGCGGAGTAGTCGCTGCCTTCGGAGTCCGCCACAACGAATGTGTCTTCGTCCGGCGAGAAAGCGTACCAGACGGTGGACTCGTTGCCGTAGCCACAGCTTGGCTCGCCGAGCTGCCTCGTGGCCGCGCTCGTGTCGACGGAGTGGCTGAAGGGGATCGAATCGAACGGTAAAGCATCAAGGAAGCCGTCGTTCGCGGGTGGATGGCCGGCTTCAAGCGTGAAGGTCACGCCTGACGCCGGTGCCTCGAAGAAGGGGAAGGCGTCGATTTGGAAGAGGTAGGTCTCGCCGGCCTCTAAGCTGACTACCGCTCTGGCGCCGAACGGGCCGAAGTCCGCGGAGCAGGCGACTCGTTCCAGGCCGGATGCAGTCTGATGCCACGCGGCGATTACCGTTCCGGAGCCGATGCTCTCCAATTTAGCGATGAGAACGCTGTCCTCGGCTGCGGTGTACTGATACCAGATGGTATTACCGAGGCTAAAGGCGCAGCCTGGACGGGGCTCGTCGGGTTCAAACGTGGCGTTCTTAAGCACGGTGGGACCATCGGTGTAGGGAAGGGCCTCGACGATGGTGGCGTTGGCCTGGTCGTCATTCGGCGGACTGCTACAGCCAGGGTCGGCATCATCGGTGAATCCGTTCTGGTCATTATCTATGCCATCGGTACACGAGCCCGGATTTGGCGCCTCGTGCTCGGGCATGCTGTCCGGGTCCGCAGGATCGGAGCCGAAGCGCTTCTCCGCCGCATCATCGACGCCATCACCGTCGCTATCGATAGGTTCGCAACCAGGGTCTTCTGCGTCCAATAGGCCGTCTCCGTCGTTGTCGATGAAGTCTGCGCAGAGGAAGACTGGCAATCCGAAGCTTTCGAGAAAGACGTCGAAGCGGGCGTGCTCTGGGACGCTGTCGAAGTCGTCGGGATCGGAGCCGAGCAGCTCTTCAGTTGGATCAGACACGCTGTCGCCGTCGCTATCGGTGCATCCTGGATCCTCGCCGTCGGTGAGGCCGTCTAGGTCGTTATCGATGCCGTCGGAGCAGAGCGGGAGATGCGGCCCGATAAAGCCGGTGAGCGACTCGACGGCAATGCTCTCCGGGAAACTGTCCGGGTCGTTTGGGTCGGAGCCGGCGAGTTCTTCGGCGGCGTCGGTAGCGCCGTCGCCGTCTGAGTCGTTGAATGCGGCCGAGGTGGTTGGGATCGTCTGCTGGGAAACGGCCAGTACGAGCAGGGCAATGGCGACGAGGATGGTGGCCTTCAAAGAACGGGATAGTGACATGGCGGCGATTACCTCCCTAAGGTAGACGTATCTCGCCCCCGCCTGGTTCCGTGTTGGCCGCGCCCAACACGCAGCGTGGGCCGTTCGCGTAAGGATAACATGGTGGTCAAGGCATCGTTCAGCCGGAGCGACGAGATGTCAGGAGTCATGATGGTCAACCGAGCGCGATCCCGCGCGGCGATACTCATCGCCGATGGTGTCTCGTCTAGCTCCCGCTTGCGCCCAAGCTCCGCGTTTGGCAGGATGTAGATTGCTGAAGACAGCGGGTGCCGGCTGTACCGGCCGGTCTAATGCGTGAGCGCCCGCCGAGGTAGGTCGAGCGAAACCGTTACGTGACGTAGGTCGCGTCGCACCGTCTCGCTGACGCATGCCCCGTCTTCAGGCGGGGCGTTTTGTTGCGCCCGAGGAGGACATATGCCGACCGAGAAGAAGATCGCGCTGGTCGAGGAGTTGCGCGACCGCATTGAGCGCTGCGAGATCGCGATCGCCACGGAGTACCGCGGCCTCAAAGTGACCGAGATGGTGGAACTCCAGCGCACAATTCGCGAAGCCGAGGGAGTCGAAATTCGCGTCGTGAAGAACCGCCTGTTCAAGATCGCGGCCGAGGCGGCCAAGCGGCCGGAAATGGCGGAGTTGGTGGATGGGCCAACAGCAATCATCTTTGGGTTCGAAGACGTGGCCGCGCCCGCACGATAGGCTGAACAAGTGGCGCGGTCAGCTACTACCCAAAGGGACGTCGATCACCTGGCCTGGAAAGATCCGGCTGTCATCGATTCCGTTCACGCTCTTGAGCTCATCGACCGTCGTCCCGTGGCTACGCGCGATCTTCCATAGGGAGTCTCCTCGCCGAACGGTGTACTCGACGGTCCCATCACCCGCCGCGGACTGACGAGCGAGGAGCCTGTCGACGTAGGCGGCGTACTGCCTCGGATACAGGG
Source organism: Gemmatimonadota bacterium (assembly GCA_022564535.1). Next base: position 6,391 of record JADFLD010000036.1, on the reverse strand, counting down.
CGACGTGGTAGTGCACGGGCGAGCGCTCTCGAGTGGCCTCGAGCACACCCTGACGCTCCAAGTCGCCGAGTACCTCCTCCAACCAACGGCGGCAGTTGCGGTCACCACTGTAGCGAAGGTCGAGCGCCATGCCGGTCGGATGCACGGATCGCTCGGACGCGTTGCGGGGCTGCCGTGTCGTGGGGCGCGTGAGACTCGTGACCACCAACGGCTCTCCGCAGGCACGACGATACTGCTGGCTCAAGCGCCGAATGAAGAGCTCGACCGCGGGACGAGCGTACGCAAAGGAGACCGCGTGCAATTCGAAGTCCCTCGTCGGGCGAATCGGGACGAGCCAGCCCTGCGACGCGAAATAGCGTACGCGGTCGCCCGTGTCGATGTACGTGAAGTCGTGCTGACGCGCCATTCGAACCTGCCGATCCATCGACGCGGCAGAACCCCGCAGACTCTGTGCCCCAACGCTTACCGGCCCGCTGGTGCCCAGCAGGACCAGAAGCAGGCCGAGCGTAGCGAGTCTCGAGAAACGTGAAAGAGGTCCGAGCATCCTATCCAGGCGTTCGGGTTCGTGTCGTGCCGACCGAAAAAGCTTGGCCGTACATATGTAAACATATGTTTCCGGTCACACAAGAATCGTGACCGGGCACCGACGCGGCCACCTACTCCATAACCCGGGCTCGAACCACGAGGTCCGTGGTGCTGTAGGAGTCGAACAGGAGGGGCCGGGCCCGCTCGGCGCGGTCCCGACCCCCTCAGTCTCGACCTCAGCGGACCTTCTCTTGAAGGCCCCGGAGCGATCAGGCGGTCGCAGCCCCGTGGCGCTGACCCACCACGTCCCAGTTGACCACGTTCCAGAACGCCGCGAGGTAGTCGGGACGTCGGTTCTGATAGTTCAGGTAGTACGCGTGCTCCCAAACGTCGACTCCGAGGATCGGCGTGAGCCCCTGCGTATGGGGGCTATCCTGATTCGCGGTGGCGACCACCGAGAGCTCACCACCGCCGCCCACGCAGAGCCAACCCCAACCGGAACCGAACTGCCCTGCGGCCGCCGCTTCGAATCGGGCCTTGAAATCGTCGAAGGACGTGAACGCCGCGTCGATCGCCGCGGCGAGATCACCGCTCGGAGCATTCGAGCCCCCCGGCGTCATCACCTCCCAGAACAGGGAGTGATTGACGTAGCCACCCCCGTTGTTGCGAACCGCGCCTCGGATCGATTCGGGGAGCGCGTCGAGATCGGAGACGAGCGCAATCGCGGACTTCCCGTGAAGATCCGTGTGCCCCTCGAGCGCGGCGTTCAGCTTGCTGGTATAGGCTGCATGGTGCTTGCCGTGGTGGATCTCCATGGTGCGAGCGTCGATGTGTGGCTCCAGGGCGTCGTGCGCGTAACCGAGCTCAGGAAGATCGAAGGGGTAGGCCATCGTGCCGGACTCCTTGTGGCTTTTCAGCGTTTCGAGGTTGGGGGACCCGCACAGGGCGCGTCCGGAAGTTGTGCAGCCCCGGCTTTGGACTCGCTGCGACGCTTGGCGGACAACGACGGCAGGCCGCTAGCTTTTGAACGGTGGGGCCGTGCAGTGGATTCTACCCGACTCGGTACCGACCAGCAAACCCGGAGAGCGCAGAGGACACCGTGGATCAGCCGCCAGAACGAAGGATCCTGCTCGTCGACTGCGACGCGTTCTTCGTTCAGGTCGCGCGCCTGGAGGATCCCGAGGGAGCCGGCAGAGCCCGCCTGTTGATCGTGGGTGGATCGCCGACCGGACGAGGCGTCGTCACATCGGCCTCGTACGAAGCCCGCGAATACGGCGTTCGTTCCGCGATGCCGACGTCGCAGGCCCTACGCCTCTGCCCGGACGCCAAGGTCGTGGGCGTGCCGCGTGGCGTCGTCGGCAAGAGAAGCCGGGAGGTTCAATCCGTGCTCGTCGACTTGGCGCCCGTAGTCCAGGCGGCCTCCATCGACGAGTTCTACCTCGACCTCACGGGTACCGAGCGACTCTTCGGCAGCGAGACCCTCGAGCAGACGGCGTGGCGGATTCGCGAGACCGTACTGGAGCGAACGAAGATCTCCGTGTCGCTGGGCGGGGGTACCCGTCGCGTGATCGCGAAGCTCGCCACCACGCGGGCCAAGCCGGCTGGAGTCCATGTCGTGCCTCCCGGAACCGAGCAGCACTTCCTCAATCAACTCGAACTCGCTGCGTTGCCTGGCGTCGGACCGTCCCTGGTCGAGGCCCTGCGCAGGCGAGGCCTCGTGCGGGTAGAAGACGCCATGTCGGTTCAGCCGGAGTGGCTGGAAAAGTGGTTCGGGCAACGGCGTGGCGCGTGGCTGTACCGTCGAATCCGGGGAATCGACGACAGTCGCGTCGATCCTGCAGAGCGCCGCAAGTCCATCTCTTCGGAACGGACCTTCTTCCAAGACCTCGTTGAGGACGAAGACCTCGAAAGCCGGCTTCTGGAGTTGGCCGGCTCGGTAGGTGCGACGCTACGGAAGAAGGGGCTCCGCGCCCGGACGGTGACCGTCAAGCTTCGCGATCACGACTTCAAGACACGACAACACAGCCGCACGGTACCTGAGCCAATCGAGTCGAACACGACGCTCTATAGGGTGGCCCGGGACCTACTCCAGGATCTTCGGAACGTGAGGAGGGTGCCAGCCCGCCTCCTGGGGATAGGGTTGACCGGTCTCGTCGGAACCGACGAGGCTCATCAGTTGGGTCTCTTCGAGGAGCCCATCGCGGGCGAAAGCGAACGCGACAGAAGTGTCTCACGGGTGGTCGACATACTCGAGGACCGCTTCGGACACGGGGCCGTCGTGCCCGGGCGCATGATCGAACGGTCACGCGGCCGAAGGCCACGCTCCGAAGGAGGCGACGGGCGAGCATGACCGAGATCGAAGTGGCTATCGAGTCCATTTGGCCCGAACGAGCACCGATCGTCGGCATGGTGCACCTCATGCCGCTGCCGGGATCCCCGCGTTGGGGGGCCTCGATGGGAGCCGTGTTCAGCAGGGCCACCACCGACGCGGAAGCGCTCACGAAGGCGGGCTTCGACGGAATATTGGTCGAGAACTACGCGGACGTGCCGTTCCTGAAGGGTCCGGTCCCCGCAGAGACCGTGGCCGCGATGACGGCGGCCGTACTGGCCGTCCGGGACGCCACAGGCCTACCGGTCGGGGTGAACGTTCTTCGCAACGACGCCCATGCAGCCGTCGCGATCGCCACCGCGACGGGCGCCCGCTTCATTCGGGTCAACGTCCACGCAGGCTCGATGTGGACCGACCAAGGGCTGGTCGAGGGGCGCGCCGCCGACACGCTGCGGTTACGCTCGAAGCTAGGTGGCCGCGTCGCGATACTCGCCGACGTTCACGTGAAGCACGCGACCCCTCCGTCGGGGTCGGATATCGGAACCGCCGCGTCCGACAGCTGGCGGAGGGGACTCGCCGACGCCCTCGTCGTGTCGGGCTCCGGCACCGGCGTCCCGACGGAAACCCGCGACCTGGAAGCCGTCCGGGCTGCGGTCCCGGAAGCGTGCATCCTCGTCGGCTCCGGCGTCACCCCGCAGAATGCCTCGAACGTGCTCGCCCTCGCGGACGGAGCGATCGTCGGTAGTTCGGTGATGAGGGGTGGGATCGCCGGAGCCGGTGTCGACGCGGACCGGGCCCGGCTTCTGATCGACGCCGCCCGGGACTGCTTGGGCTCCGAGCTGAAACGGGGCGACCCGTAAGGGCCGCCCCGCGGGATTCCTGGACGGTAATCGCGTCAGTCTCCGGACAGCCGGGCACGTCGCTTGGCGGCCATCGCCTCGTACGGTTTCCGCTCGAAATAGCTCTTCGTCTCTTCGACGACGACGGGGGTAAGAAGCACGAGCGCGATCAGATTCGGCCAGATCACGATGGCGAGCGCCACGTCTCCGAGGGCCCACACAACGGACAGCGGGAGCACCGCGCCCATGAAGTGCATCCCCACGAAAACGAACTTGTACGGCAAGATCGCTCGCTGACCGAGGAGGTAGTGCACGCAACGATCGCCGTAGTAGCTCCATGAAATCGCGGTGGAGATTCCGAAGAGAAGCACGCCCAATACGACGATCAGGTGCCCCCAATCTCCGAGGGGGGCCAACCCGGCACGGAAGGCGGCGGCGGTGAGAGGCGCGCCATTCTCGACGGCGTCGCCGTAGAGCGACGGGTACGTCGTGCCGTCGGAACCGACGGCCTCTCCACGTGCGGGAAAGACCGTCCCCGTGAACAAGTCGGTCTGCCCCTCATCCGTGTACAGCGGCTCCACGCTCGCCTCGTGCCAGGACACGGCGGCCGCACCGATTCCGGTGGCGGTGTGCCGTCCGTCGACGATCTCGATCTGGTCGGGAGCGTCCACACCCTCGTATCGATTCTCCCGGACCATCGCGGTGTAGGTGATGTCTCCCCCGCCGAGCGTCAACTCCGTGGGGAAGCGCTGCTCATGCATCCCGGTCAGCACGATGACGAGGCCGGTGAGCGAGCAGATCACGATCGTATCGATGAAGGGCTCGAGTAGGGCGACGACACCCTCAGAGACGGGCTCATCGGTCTTGGCGGCCGCGTGAGCGATGGGCGCAGATCCCTGCCCCGCCTCGTTCGAGAAGAGTCCACGGCGCACGCCCCACATGAGTGTGACGACGAAGACGCCGGCCCCCACACCCGCCACACCCGCCTGAGGGTTGAACGCTTCTCCGACGATCGTGGCGAAGGCCGCGGGTAGGCCACCGATGTTCAGCGCGATGATGACCAGCGCACCGGTCACGTAGATGGCCGCCATGAACGGGGCGAGAATCGCGGTCACCCTTCCGATCCGGGCGATGCCTCCGAGGATGACAGCCGCGACGACCGCTGCCGTGATCGCTCCTGTAAGCGGCGTGGGAAGGCCGAACGTGGAGAACATCTGATCGGACACCGTGTTCGCCTGAACCGCGTTCCCGGTCAAGAACGCCGTGAACCCGAGCATGATCGCGAAGAAGATGGCCACGGGCTTCCACTTCGGGCCGAGCCCACGCTCGATGTAGTACATCGGGCCGCCCGCCACCGTGCCGACCTCGTCGATGATGCGGAACTTCTGGGCCAAGGTGACCTCGGAGTACTTCGTCGCCATACCGAGGAATGCGGTGACCCACATCCAGAACAGCGCACCCGGCCCGCCCCAGTGAATCGCCATCGCCACGCCCGCAATGTTTCCGATGCCGACCGTGGCCGAAAGCGCCGTCGTGAGCGCCTGGAAATGGGAAACATCCCCGGGATCGTCAGGATCGTCGTACTTCCCCGTCGTCACTGCGAAGCCGTGACCGAGGCGAGTGACTTGAATGAAGCCCGTGCGCACGGTCAGGTAGAGACCGACGCCGAGGAGGAGGATCACCATGACTGCAACGGTCTCTCCCCCCACCTTCGGGCCGATTTCGATGATGTAGCGGTTCGCGAAATCGACGAGGGGCTGGAGGACCGTGGTGAGGAACGATTCCATGCTGCTGCGGAACGCTTCCATGCATTTGTCCGTTTCGGGGAGCTCGACACCGGGGCGACCGACCTCGCGCCACCCCTGGAATCAAAGCGTGAAAGAATGCCCTGCCCCCCGAGTCGAGGCAAGCCGGCCGGATCGGGAGTTCGATGGCCCCTCGACGGCGATGGGCCTAGACGCCGTCAGGCCCTCGCAAGCTCCATGTCGCAGACGTACGCCGCAACCGCTTCGGCAAGCAGTTGGTGGGCGCGATCGACGATCTCGTCGATCGAAGGAGACTCGTGGAACATCTCCTCGGCCTTTTCGCGCAGGTCGGGGATCGTCGGAAGATGCGGAAGAGACATCTCCGCGAGCCGCACCTCTATCTGGTCCCGCGCCCTCTGCGCCAGGTCCGCCAGGTCGTCGATCGCATGCGACTCGGCCCACGCCTCTCGCACCGAATCCGCAATCCGCTCGACACTGAACGTGGCAGCGAGTTCGCCGGCGACTTTCTCGACCACCTTGCGACCGACCGGACGATCGCCTCGCACAATGGCCGCAGGGGGGGTGCGAAGATCCCACACGAGCCGGAACCACGCCATCGCCCTCAGCACATAAAATGAGACATCGACCTCCCACCACAGGAAGCCCTGACGAGCCGAGCTCTGGTAGTGGTGGTGGTTGTTGTGCCAGCCCTCACCCAGCGTGATCAGCGCAAGCCAGAAGTTGTTGCGCGAGTCGTCTCCCGTGAGGTAGCGCTGCGAGCCGGAGACGTGCGCAAGCGAGTTTATGAAGAACGTGCAATGGAAGAGCAGTACGGTGCTCCAGAAGAAGCCGACCACCAACATCGCCCACCCGCCCCACGCCCAGACACCGAATCCGAGGAGAATTGCCGGGAGATAGACCTGTTTGTCGAGCCACACGAGCGCGGGGTATTT
>JADFLD010000329.1 GCA_022564535.1 Gemmatimonadota bacterium | reverse complement strand
CCCAGGAGAGCCGCGCGCAACAAGAGTCGCCGAGTCGAGGATCTGCACATGTGGATGGTCTCGATCAATGGGGTCGCAGGGTAAGAGCTATGTGAAAGCCCGCGCCGTGCTCGCGCACCCAGGGCAGAATGCTCAAGTTGACGTTGGAGGGCGCGTCCGAGGACCAGACGTCATGCTGCGCTGTGCCGGCGATCAGGCCCACGACGCCGCCAGCCAGGCCCAGGATGATCGCACCTACGACTGCCTTTTCTTCGGCCGAGATTTCAAAGAATCCGTTGTCGTCGTCACCACTCGCGAGCCCGAGCACAAGCCCGCTTGCTGCGCCCACGAGCAGGCCCGTGCGCAAGCCCTTGAGGACCCTGCGCTCTTGGCGGATCGAAACCTGCATCGTTACGATCTTGGAGCGATCGACTGTCGCGACCCGCCGAGGAAACTCGAACTGGACGACGAGGGCCTCGTGCGTGGCTTCTCGAATGGTGCCGATGGCCTCACGCAGTCCCAGGGACGGTGCGGTGCTTCGCACCCTGCTTCCTCTCTCTATGGCGCGAGTCGTCTGCCCAGCGACCGGCACTACATCGGTCGCCGCGGAGACGAGAACGAGAACGAGGGCGGCGAAACCGCCGCACCGCCTTGGAGTGGTCATGGCTCACGCATTTGAAGGGGGCTCGTACCCGCCCAACGTGTGGCCGCACGAGCGGTCTCTCTATACGTCGTTCTACGTAGGCGGACCCGCACGGATCCTGGCGGCTATCCAGGCCCAGAGAAAAGCGCGAAGTCCAACTCCGGATTGAACTCGAAGTCGTGCGTATAGAGCACCTTGGTGAGTCGGCCCGACTCGTCGTGGTAGACGCGCCGGCCCGCGAAGATATACCCGTCCACGCTGCGGATGTCTTCGAAGCTGAGCCGGTTCCAACGATCGCTCCCTTCCTCCATGTACGCGATCTGTACGGGCCATACCTTCCCGTCCTCGAACCAGTAGCGCCAAGTGTCGCCGTCGTGGAGTCCGACGCCCTCGCCGAAGGTCACCCCGACCACGTGGCGCCCTTCATCGTCGAGCTCCCGGTAGTGCAGATTCACACCCGGATCGCGGAGCTTGAACGGCAAACTGATCCAGTACTGCACGTCCCCGGAAACGTAGCGGGCCTGGTCGAAGTCCTTGTCCCCCGGGGCGAGCGGCTCCCCGTTCATCTGCGCCCATTGAGATACGCCGTCCCACCCATGCTGGATGAAGTCATCGCCCTCCCATCGCTCGATCCGGCTGATCTCGCCGAGATCGGTCCGCGCGATCGTCACGTAGCGTGGGCGTGTGCGACGGAGGCGTCCGCTGTCCGCGTCGTAGATCTCGGTCGTGATCGTGAACCGGGCGGTCTTCAGCGGGGCGTATGCCTCCATGCCTCCAAGCGCCTGAATCCACTGGTCGACCAGTTCATCGGCCTTGTCGTCGGACTGCACAGCCGGCGCTCGAGGCGACGCGACGCCCTGGGTCACGCCGAGAAGCAGTACGGCCCCGGAGACTGCGGCGAAAAGGACCAGGCCCTGGACGCTGCGCTTCATCTCCCACCCCCTTGGTCAGTTCGAGCGCCACCGCAGCGGCGCAACGAGAACGTTCTGAACCCGAATACAGGGTTACGTGTTCTTGCTCCCTGGCGCGACCCCCCGGGCGTCAAAGCATCTCCCTTCGGACCGTCCCATCGCGGTCGATCTCGATCCAACTGTGGCTGGCGCCACACGGGGCCCACCTCTGGGGCTCCGGGAGCCCTGCGCGGAGCGCACGCATGTGCTCCTTCCTGAACTGGGGTACGAACCCGTTGAGCACGAGGCTCCACTGCTCGTGGACGAGGGGTAGCAGGCACGACCGATCGACCGGGATGCCGGGCGTGGCGTTGCGGAGCGCGGCGACGACACACTCCGACTCGATCGCAGCCAGCGTGGTGGGCAACTCGTCGTCGTACCAAATCGGGCGGGCCTCCGCGATACGTGCCGGACGTTCCTTCGTGTACCAGGCGACGCCATATCCGTCCGCGTTTACGGACCCTGAGAGCAACCCGCGCGGAGCAAAGCTCTGCTCGTAGAGGGAATGCTCTCCGGAGAAGACGAGATGGGCCAGGCTGGTCGGCTCGCCGATGTAGGCGAGCAGGCGGCACATGGTCAGGCCTTTCGAGTGAGTATGGAGGCTAGTTGTGCGAGGCCGATGTTCCCTCCGCTCAAGACGACGACCACGGGCGCGCCACCCTCGACAGGAATGCGCCCCGACAGGAGCCCTGCCAGTGCCGCGGCGCCTGCAGGTTCGACGAGGAGCTTCGTCCGCTCGAGCAGCAATTCGAGCGCCGACACGATTTCCTCATCGCTCACGAGCACCACGCCGCGTGCGTGCTCCGCGAGGATCGCGTGATTCAAGACACCAGCCATCGGGGCCGCGAGCCCGTCGGCGATCGTGTCCACCGAGTCGAGGCGGATGGCCTCACCCGCTTCGAGGCTTTGCGACATAGCGGGGGCGCCCTCTGGTTCGAC
>JADFLD010000328.1 GCA_022564535.1 Gemmatimonadota bacterium | reverse complement strand
GTGCTTGCCGTCGAGCCAGGGCGTGGCGGCGAGCGTGACGAAGAACTGCGAACCACCGGTGTTCGGACCGGAGTTGGCCATCGAGAACGTGCCCGGATCCGTGTGCGCCAGGCCGGGCGCGAACTCGTCGGGAATGTCGTAGCCGGGCCCGCCGGTACCGGTTCCCTCCGGGCAACCACCCTGGATCATGAAGCCCGGAATCACCCGGTGGAAGACGATGCCGTCGTAGTAGCCCTTCTTGGCGAGCTCGATGAAGTTGCCCGCAGTCTTGGGCGCTACGTCGGAAAACATCTCCGCGGTGATGGTGCCGTGGTTTGTTTCGATCGTGACCGTGGGGTTGGCCATGGTGTCTCCATCGTGGACAGGATGCCTCGCGGACCCCGTTTTTGGGGGAGGCCTAGGCTACATCAGACGCTTTGCGATTGCCAGCCTTCGAGCCGCTCGCCAGAATGGACTCATGGTGAAGACGATGCGGTTCCTGGCGGTCGCGACTCTGGGCGCGACCGCGTGCACCCACGCACTCCAACTGACACCCAGTGACGCGGCGGTCGTCCTGGCGCGACAGGCGCTGAACGCGCCGGACCCCGGCCGGCCGGGGCGGTATGACGTGCTTACACTGTACTACGGGTCCGGGACCGACAAGAATCGGCTCGCGTACAGTGATTCCGTGACGATCACCACGGAGGCGGTCGACGCATCGAAGATGGTGAGCCTGGGCGGCTCCGCGAGTGAGCGGAACGACTACTGGGGCTTCACGCCGAAGGAGATGCCGCTCAACGGACGGGTCTGGTATCCGGACGGGGAAGGGCCGTTTCCCCTGGTGCTCGTCGTCCACGGCAACCACAACATGAGGGACTTTTCCGACCCCGGATACGACTACCTGGGCGAGTTGCTCGCGAGCCGTGGATATATCCTTGCGAGCATCGACGAGAACTTCATCAACGGGGGAATTCGGGGGGAGAACGACGCCCGCGGCTGGTTCCTGTTGAAGCATGTAGAGCTCTTCGAGGGCTTCAACGACGATGTCGGCAACCCGTTCGAGGGCATGGTCGACATGGGCAACATCGTGCTCATCGGCCACTCCCGTGGCGGAGAAGCCGTGGCGAACGCGGCCGCGTTCAACCACCTGTCGTACTATCCGGACGACGCCTCGCTCGAGTTCGACTTCGGCTACGACATCCAGGGCATCATCTCCATCGCGCCGGTCGATGGGCAGTACCTGCCGACGGGGCGAAAGGTGGTCGTCGAGGACATGAGCTACTTGACGTTCCATGGATCTCACGACGGTGATGTCACGAGCTTCCATGGATTGCGGATATACGATCGGCTCAAGTTCAACGATCCGGACGACTTCAACTTCAAGGCGGCGGTGTACGTCTACCGCGCGAACCACGGCCAGTGGAACACCGTCTGGGGATCGCACGACAGAGGTCCCCGGAGCGCACGCTCCCTCGATCTGCGCGGACTGATTCCGCAGGAGGATCAGCGTCGCTTCGCCAAGATCTACATCTCGGCCTTCCTCGACGTCGTCACCAAAGGAGACAAGCGCTACCTCCCGATTTTCCGCGACCACCGCGTCATCGGGCAGTGGCTCCCGGAGACCATGTACATCACGAGGTTCGAGACGAGCGCCTTCCGACCGCTCGCGACGTTCGAAGAGGATATCGACGTCACGTCGGGAACGGAGCCCGGCGTCCACATCGTGGGAGACTCGCTCGCGACGTGGAAAGAGGAGGTGCTCCTGCTTCGATCCAGCAACCGAGGCAACACGTCTGCTTCGCAGGAGAATCAGGCCGTAACCATCGGATGGAACAACCGAATAGCCGGCGCCGACACGACTCGGCACGGCCCGCCGGCGCAGTACACGCTCGAGCTTCCGTCGGGGCTAGCCACGAATTGGGGCCTGTCGGGCGCGTCTACGCTCGACTTCATGCTCGGACCCACGAACTCCACGCCGCGGCCGCGTAAGGATCCGTCTGCGGACGAGAATGAGCAGGACGAGGACGAGGGCCAGGGTGAGGAGGAGCGGGCCCGGAGGGATGGCGGCGACGACGAAGCCGAGGATCCCGCCGTGGACGTGAGCATCGAGCTCGAGGACGCCTCGGGGCAGAAGGCGCGGGTCACGCTAAGCGACTATGGTGCTATCCGGAGGCCGCTCAAGACGTACGTCCTGAGGAGGGCTGACCGCGAGGCGTCACGATTCCAACACGCTTGGGAGCTGATCCTGCAGACGTTCTCGATTCCTCTAGGGGATTTCGTCGCCCGAAATCCATCGCTCGCTCTCAGTCGGCTGACCGCGGTGCGGTTCGTCTTCGACCGGGTCCACATGGGTGAGGTTTCGATCGACCAGATCGGTTTCAGCGACCTGGATCCGGCGTTCCTGGCCGCGAGGGTCGATGCGCGGTAAGGGGCGGCCCTATCGCAACCTCACGCCGAACCGGTGCGGTCCGCCCTCGTCGACGGGGCTGAAAGGCCGGAACGCCCACCCGACGGTGAGGTTGTCTCCCCAGGACG
>JADFLD010000327.1 GCA_022564535.1 Gemmatimonadota bacterium | reverse complement strand
GCTACGGTGAAAGGCGGCACCTACTATCCCCTGACGGTAAAGAAACATCTGCGGGCCCAGGCCATAGCGGAGAAAAATCTATTGCCCTGTATCTACCTGGTGGACTCCGGTGGTGCCAATCTCACTTTTCAGGATGAAGTGTTTCCCGACAAAGAACACTTCGGCCGTATATTTTATAATCAGGCCAATATGTCTGCCAAGGGCATCGCCCAGATAGCAGTACGTAGTCTCCTCCAGCGGCCGGGTGCTGTGCTCACGCATCGTCAGCACGTCGGCCATGATCTGTGTCGGATGATACTCGTCGGTGAGTCCGTTCCATACGGGAACACCGGCGTATTGGGCGAGCTCCTCGACCGTCGATTGGGCGAAGCCCCGATACTCGATGCCGTCGAACATGCGTCCGAGCACCCGGGCGGTGTCCTTCATCGTCTCCTTGTGCCCGATCTGACTTCCGGTCGGACCGAGGTAGACACAGTGCGCACCCTGGTCGAGTGCGGCGACCTCGAACGCACACCGCGTCCGGGTCGAACCCTTCTCGAAGATCAGTGCGAGATTCTTGCCCGTGAGGCGTCGGGTCTCTGCCCCCGTGCGCTTCTCCTCTTTGAGAACGGCGGCCAAATCGAGCAGGTAGTTGGCTTCGGTCGGAGTGAAATCCAGCAGCTTGAGAAAGCTCCGACCCCGAAGGTCGACACTCATAGGTTCGTGTTCCTGCACTGGTGAGAGACTATGCGTGGCCGGAAGGAAACCGGTGCGCAACTTGCTGCCCGTGGTAGTAATGGAGGGGTACCACGGGCTGCTAGACGGGATCACGGAGCAAGGGGCACGTCATACAATGCCCTCCTCCCCGCGCGCGGCCAAGCTCCGAGCCGTCGATCTCGAGAACTTCGATGCCCGCGTGTCGAAGCTTACGGTTCGTGTACTCGTTCTTCGCATACCCGACCACGACCCCGGGCTCCAACGCGACGACATTGTTTCCGTCATCCCACTGCTCTCGTTCGGCCTGGTACTCGTCCCCGCCCGTCGTGACCACGCGAAGCTCTCTGAGCTCCAACGCATCGGCGACGGCATCCACGAGACTTCGCTCCCGGGTTACGCTGACCGTCCCCTCGCGATCGCCCGGGCGCAGGCTGAAAGCGACGATCTGGTCGACGACTTGGGGGTACACAGTGACCGCGTCCCGGTCCAGGAACGTGAAGACCGTGTCGAGGTGCATGTGCGCGCGATCCTTCGTCATCTGGCACGCGATGATCCGCTCGGCGGCCCCCTTCGTGAAGAGCGTCTGGGCGAGCTGCTCCACCATGAGTGGAGTCGTGCGTTCGCCGCATCCGATGAGCACGGTCCCGTTGCCGATCGGCATCACGTCGCCGCCTTCCAGGGCGGCGTGCCCAAAGTCGTTGAGTCTCAAGCGCCCGTCGGCACCCTCCGGTGGGTACCAGAACTCGAAGCGGGCGTCTTCGAACATCGGGTGAAATCGGTATACGGCACCGACGTTGACGGCCTCCAGCTGGCGGACCTTGGAGTGCATCGGGTTGACCGAGACTCCGTCGTAGATCCAACACGACGAGTCGCGCGTGAACAGAGAGTTCGGAAGCGGTGGAAGGACGAAGTCCTGGTCGGCGTACATCTGGCCGGTCAAAGACGACGAAAAGTCCAGTTCCGGGATCTCGCTCTTGGCGAGCCCTCCGATCAGATGGGTCGCCAGGAGTCGAGGCGGCATCTCCATGAGATACGCCTTGAGCTCGTCGGCGAGCGCGATACCGACCGTCAGCTCGTGAACGATGCCGTCGAGAATCTCCTCCTTCGCGTCGGGGCGGTGCTCGAGCGTCTCCCCAAGAAGTTCGCCCAGCAGGAACACTTCGACGCCGCGGTCGCGCAGGAGCTCGACGAACTCGTCGTGCTGCTCACCGGCCCTGCGGACCCAGAGCACGTCGTCGAAGAGCAGGTCGCGCGCGTTCTTGGGCGTCAGCCGCTTCAAACTGAGATCCGGACGATGCACCAGAACCTTGCGCAAGGCTCCGACCTCGGATCCCACCCCGAAGCCGCTCATCTACAGCCTACCTTCCGGAGAAAGACGGACACATGGCACCTCGGGTCCGCCCGAGCGGGTCGGGACGACCTCGATTCTATACTGAGCTGTGGGCGAGCCAAGCGGCACGAGTCCAGGCTAAGGTGACCGGGGCGCAATGGGCGTCGGTTTTCCCAAGAACGATTGTACTTCAGAAGCCCGCGCGGCTCAATCGGACCCCTCTATAGGAACGGCCCGGAGCGACGGAAGGATCGCTCCGGGTCGGACGGACCCCCGGGGCCCCTGTGGGTGCCGAAAACTCCGTCTGCTGCGAAATTACTGGTTTTCACGGTTCAGTAAGAGCGGGCGTCGATGCGGAAATGTGTACGTATCGTGGGGTGGAGTGTCGTTTCTGCGTTAATGAGCCGACGGGAACTCGCGCTTGAGAACGTCGCGCTCCGGCATCAGTTGATGGTGCTCCGACGGCAGCCCGCTAAGCCGCGGCTCAGG
>JADFLD010000035.1 GCA_022564535.1 Gemmatimonadota bacterium | reverse complement strand
TGGCACGAGAGCCATTGGCTGAAGGAGGGACCGAGAGAGGGAGGAGGGAAAACGCGGGAAAGCTCGCGCGGTCCCTGGGCGACGACGTAGGCCGGGCGATTGACAGCGGAGGGGAGTCGAACGGTGGTCCGACCTCCTGAAGCGCTGCGGCACCGAGCCGTGGGAGCAGCGAGCCTACGCGCCCTACTGAGCTTCACGGTGATGCTGATCGCCGGTGGCACGGCGGATGTTTCCGGTCAGCTGAGGCGGCTGGAGGTCAAGTCGGTCCGATTCGAGGGCAACGAGACCTTCCCAGACGATTCTCTGGCGCGGGCCATCGTGACGCAGGAGACCGACTGTCGGTCCTTCGTCCTGATCCCGTTCTGCGGTCTCGGCTTCGAATTCTCCCTCCTCCGTGGCGAGCTGCGAAACCGTGAACTGCCGAGAGATCAGGCCCGGCTGATCATTTGGTACCAAAGGCGAGGATTCTTCGAGGTGCAGGTCGATGCCCCCACCGTGGCTCGCGGGCTCACGACGGCCGACGTCACGTTCCAAATCGTCGAAGGAACCCCGGTGATCGCGGGCAGCATCCTCTTCATCGGTGCTGAAGAGTTCGAGGAAGCCGGGTTGCTCGACGACCTGCCCCTGAGACAGGGCGACAGGTACAGCACGGTCGCCCGGGACGCGACGCGCGATACGATCGAACGGAGGTTGCAGAACCGGGGCTTCGCGCATGCGCGGGCCTTTTGGAGCGTCTTTCGGCCGTCTGAGGCCCCTCACGATGCGCAGGTCACGTTCGAGATCGTGCCGGGTCCGCCGACCACCTATGGCGCGATCAACGTGACCGGCATCGAGGACCTGAGCATTGGAACGGTTCGACGTACCCTGCAGTTCCGCAGTGGGGACTCGTACCGTCGGGACGAGATCGATGAGGCCCTCGCGAGGCTCTATGGACTCGACATCGTTCGGAGCGCCACGGTGGCTCCAGACCTCGGGGAGGGTGCCGACTCCGTCGTGGCAATCAACGTCGTGGTGCAGGAGGGCGACGCCTATCGTGTGAGAGCTGGTCTGGGCTGGAGCTCGGCCGAGTGCCTGAACGTAGAGTCGCGTTGGACGAGCAGGAATTTCCTCGGGGGCGGCCGTGTCCTCCAGATCCGGGGGCGCGTGGGCAACCTGCTTGCACCACAGTTCCGCGACGTGGTCTGCACCCAAAGCGGCAAGGACGAGTTCGCGAAACTGACGTGGTTGGCTGCGGTAGACCTCGTCCAGCCGTGGATTTTCTCGACACGCAACTCGCTCACGGCCTCTGTCTTCGCTGAACGGCAATCCCTGCCGGATGTCTTCATCCGGCGTGCGATCGGTTTTCAACTTGCGCTCGCACGATCGGTCTCACCGCGAACGGTGCTGACCGTATTCTTCCGACCCGAACTCTCCGAGCTGGACGCCGACGACGTCCTGTTCTGTACGGGCTTCCTCGTTTGCAGTCCGCGCGACATCGAAGCGCTGGAGAGCGCGAACCTGTTGTCTCCGGTCGGGGTGAACCTGACCCGTGATCGCTCGGACGATCTCCTCAACCCGCGAGCCGGCTACCGAGTCGTGTTGGACGTCGAGCATGCGGCTCCGTGGACGGCTTCCGACTTTCGATACGACCGTATCGTGATTGAGGCGACCCGGTACACCCCGCTGTGGGGAGGCTCGATCTTCGCGACGCGGCTGAGGGGGGGATGGGTCGGGTCGGGTGGGTTCGAGGACCTGGTGAGCGCGAGGCGAAGGGATCAGATCGTCCACCCGCAGAAGCGGTTCTACGTGGGTGGCGCGAATTCGGTCAGAGGCTTCGCCCAGAGTCGGCTGGGCCCGCGCGTGCTCGTGACCGAGCCCGAGACCTTGCTGTCCCAAGAAAACGGGGCCGGCTGTCTGGCCACCGAGGTGGCGGACTGGTCGTGCGACGCGAATGCTGCAGAGGATGAGCAATTTAGTGAGCAACCGACTGGGGGCACACGGGTTCTGGAGGCGAATGCGGAGGTGCGGTTCCCACTCGGTCCCCTCTTCGAGGGAGTCATCTTTGCCGACGTTGGTCAGGCGTGGGGGAACAACGAGTCGATCTTGCTGCAGGACCTCGAGTTCACCCCGGGTGTCGGCGTGCGCTTCGCGAGCCCCGTAGGTCCGATCCGCATCGACTTGGCGTATCGTTTTCGAAGAGGCGAAGAGCTTCTCGTGGTGACGCCGCAGATTCGTCCCTTCGTCGCAGGGGACGTTGATTCGGACGGCATCATGGTGGATGGCAGCCCCATTCCGTGGATACGGACCGATGATTTGGTATTTCTCATCCCCCGCGTCCTGTTCGGCACGAGTGACGCCAGACTGCAGCTTCACGTTTCGATCGGGCAGGCGTTCTGATGAGCGGCTCGTCTTCGGATAGGCCCGACCGGGATGAAGAGATTGCAGGAGCCGTGCCTGATGCCGGGCCGGTGATCGAGAACGATTCGGACGACTCCTCCCTCGACCCCGAAGCGGTCATCGTCGCCGGGCTTTCGCGGCTTGCCCTGCTCGGCCGACGCTTCCGCCGCGGGATCGCCCTCGTGTTCCTCGTGTCGATTCTGGCCGTCGTGCTCACGACTCAAACCGGAGTGGGCCAGGAACTGGCGCTCAGCGCGGCCTTGGGGAGAATAAGGGGAGAGCTGGCCGGCGAGCTGACGGTCGAGGGAATCCGAAGTGGGACGCTTCTCACCGGAGCCACCGTCACGGGCATTCGATTGGAAGCCGAGAACGGCCGGCCCTTCATGCGTGCCGACTCGATGGTCATTCGGTATTCCATTCTGTCCCCTTTCTTTGGGGGTGCACCGATCCGATCGACGACGTTCTGGGGTCTCGACCTGGAGATTTCCCGATACGACGGGGACGATGCCATCAACATTGCGCGCATCCTCACCAGGTCGCCGGCAGATCCCTCGGGGGGCGAGGCGGACGAACCGTTGGGGCTCGGGCGGATCGGAATCCGCGAAGGAAGAGTGAGGATTCTCATGCCGGCGGAGGCGGGTGCTCTCCCGCCTCTCGTGGTCGGACCGGACGGCAAGACGTATCGCGAACTCACGTTCGACCACCTCGATCTGGATCTGGAAGATGCGGTGCTCATACCCCGCAGCGCAGTCTCCTTCGACGCGCGACTGGCGTCGTTCTCGTCGGAGATCTTCATTCGTGCTGAACCACTGGTCGTGCGTGAGGCGTTCGGGAGTCTCACGTTCGGTGCGCAGGGGATCCGCATTGCCGACGCGGCGTTCAAGCTGTCGGGGGGAACGCTGGTCCGCGGCGACCTGGTTCTCGGACCGAGGAGGCCCGGAGAAGCGTGGACGTTGCGCACCGAACTCGAGACAGACGGGTGGGGCGACCTTCGCGACCTGGCGTGGATCGACCCCCGCATTCCGGAAGGACAGTTTCGCGGAGGAGCCGATATCGAAGCCGCGGACGGGATCATTGTCGACTTCCATGCGCTCGAAGTCGAGTTGGAAGCGAGTACGGTGGTTGCGGATGGCCGGGTCCGCTTCGGCGACGTCATCTCGATGCAATCCCTCGAGATCACGGCTAGCCCCGTCACCCTCGATCGCCTCGAGCCCTGGCTTGGGATCGAGTTTCCGTTGGAGGGTTGGCTGAGCGGTCGGGCGACGTTCAGCGGGACGTTGGAGGACCTGTCGACGAGCGGCCGGGTGACGCTCGTTCCTACGGGCTTCGGTGGCGCCCACACAACGGCGGATTTTTCCGGTGGCATCCAGAGAGGGGAGATTTCAGGCGCGACCGAATTCGAGGCGCGGCTCGAACCGATCAACTACACGATCCTCGAAGCAGTGTGGCCGGGGATGCCTTGGGCTGGAACCGGTTCAGGGGTGGTGGAGCTGGACGGGAACACGGACGACGGTTTACGGATCGTCGCAGACTTCACCCATGTGTCGGACGACGCCGGGACGTCACGTGCCACGCTCGAAGGATTTCTCTGGCGCGGGGTCGAGGTGGGTGAATGGGTCACCGACCTCGGTGGCGAAGTCTTGCCGCTTTCGGTCGGCCTCTTCGCTGCTCTGGCGCCGGAACTGGGCCTCCAGGGGTCCGTCTCGGGTCCGTTCCGTATCGAGGGTCCCCTCCAAGACCTCTACGTGAGCGCGGATCTCTCGACCGACGAGGGGACGGTTGCTATAGAGGCGTCGCTCGATGTGCAGGCGCCCGGTTCGTGGTATCGGCTCAATGTGCAGGCGGATTCGCTCTCGCTGTCGGCTCTCTCCGCGCGGCTACCCGGACCGACGGTCTGGAGTGGACGCCTCGCTCTCGAAGGCACCGGCTTCGTACTCGACTCGATCGAAGGCACCGCGACCGTCAGTGCGTACGATTCCCGCGTTGGAGCGGTGCGGGTGGATACGGTCGCCGCGCTCGTGAGGGTCTCGGGCGGGATGCTCATTACGGATTCGCTCTTTGCCAACATCGGGGGCATCGACCTGAGCGGCCGGGGCCGGCTCGGCCTCGCGCCCGGTCGGTGGGGCAGCTCCCAGATCGATTTCACCGCTTCGTCGCTCGTCGGGCTGCGGCCACTCCTCATGGGCGTGGGTGATTCCGTGCTCGTTCGCGACGGCCTCGCCGAGCTCGAGCGCGAGTTCCTGCGCCTGGAGGGCATCGAGCCCGACACCCTGCCAACGGAGCGCGAGGTGCGCCTCGACGGAAGAGTCGCCGGGTCAGCCAGCATCAGTGGCGGCATTCGAGACTTCGATCTGGCTGTCGTCGCCCACGTCTTCGACGCCACGTACAAGCAGAACGAGGTGGACACCCTGCAAGTCGGCGTCTTCGCGACCGGACTCCCGTCTGCGACCGGTAGCTGGCAGTTTGGCGCCACCGCCACAGGCATCGTGTGGGGGGACCGGGAATTCCAGCAGGGAGGGTTCGAGGCCGACATCGTCGAGTTCGCCGGTACTGGACGTGTGGAATTGGTGCGCCGTCCGGGGGAGTCCTATCTGGCGCTCGGGTCGTTCGCTTTCGACTCCATCGGTGGTGAAGTCGGGCTCGAGGCCGCAGAAGTCCGGATCGACGAACAGCGGTGGAGCCTGAATCGGCCTTCGCGGATCGTGTGGGACGGATCGACGCTCACCTTCGACAGTCTCCATATCTCGCGCACCGATGACGATCCCATGGATCTCATCGTCGACGGCACGCTCGCCCGCGGTGGTGAGAGCGACTTCCACCTTTTCGTCGACGGACTGCACGTGGAGCAGGTCCTGCATGTGGCGCAACTCGAGCATCTGTCGATCGGAGGCCACGTGGAGGTCGATGTCACGGTCCATGGTCCGTCGGAGGCTCCCACAATCGACGGGACGTTCCGAGTCGATGGTGCCCGATATGGGGCCATGCAGTTGAGCCGTGTGGAGGGGGCGATGGCGTATGCCGGTCAGGTCGCCACCTTCCAGGTCGATGGGTGGGACGGGGCTCGCCAGGTCATGAGCTCATCGGGCACGCTACCCCTGGATCTGACGTTGGCCGCCGTTGAGGAGCGTCTCTTGGACGCCCCGATGAACGTCTACATTTCGGCCGACTCCCTCGATGCGGCGATCGCGCTCAGCATGGTGACGCCGCTAGAGGAGGTTATCGGCGTGGTCTCCGGTGAGGTGCGCATCCAGGGCACGCCGCGTGAGCCGGAGCCAGCCGGTCTCATCACACTTTCGGATGCCGAGTGGTCGATCGAGGCGATCGGCTTGCGGCACACGGATGTCAACGCCGAGCTGCGACTCCTGCCGGATCGGACCATCGACGTGTCCTTGTCCACGCAGGGCAGCGGACGGGCCGACGTGACGGGTACCGTCCTTCTGGAGCCGTTCAGGGATCCGGTCCTCGACCTCACGTTCACGCTCGATCACTTCGAGGCGGTCGCGCGCGCCGATATCGAGAGCATTGTCAGCGGTCGCTTCTCGTTGGGCGGTACGTACAGGCGCCCGCTCGCACAGGGAGACCTTACGGTCGATCAAAGCACTATATACGTCGACGAGTTTCAGCGCGTGGCCGACGTGGTAGACCTCAACGATCCGTTCCTTTTCGACGGCGGGAGTGCGGTCGACACGACCGCGCTCATCGCTCAGCCGCTCTTGGCGGGCCTCAGGAATCCGTTCTTCGACAATCTTCGCGTGGACGTCAACCTGTCGGTACCGAGCGGCACCTGGCTCCGCTCGATCGAAACGAACGTCGAAATGGGCGGGGAACTCCTGGTGCGCTACGATCGGTCCGCCGGTGACTTCGTCCTGATCGGTGAACTCGAGGCACTTCGTGGATCTCACCTGGTCCTCGGTCGCACGTTCACACTCGACGGTGGAACGGTCAATTTCATCGGCCGACCTGGACTGAATCCCGATTTGAACATCCAGGCTTCCATTCGTATCCGCCGCCCGAACGATCCGCCCCTCGCGGTCGCGGCGGTGGTGGGCGGCACGTTGGTGCAGCCGGTGGTCACCCTCACGACGGACGAGGTCGGGTTGGCGCAGCCCGACCTGGTTTCATACCTGATCTTCGGGCAGAGGAGCGGTGACCTCGGAAGGAGTCAGGCTCAGGCGTTCGGCCAGTTGGGGCAAAACTCGGCGGTTTCGACGCTGACAAGTGGTGTGGTGACGGTTTTCGGTGGGGCTCTCGCCAACCAATTCTGGGGCGCGGTTGGCAGGGGGCTGACGCTCGACTACCTGTCCATCCAGCAAGGTGCGGGCGTTCAAACGCTCCGGGGAAACCCCGGGGGTTACTTCCAGGACACACAGGTCGAGTTGGGTCGCTCTTTCGGTGACGACCTCTTTGTGGTCGTCGTCTGGCGGCCGTTCGACACGGGACCTCAACAACAGAACGACATCGCCGGTGTGCGTCTCGAGTGGGCGCTGACGGACGACTACAACTTCGAGGTCTTCCGCGAGGACCGCTTCCTGCGGAGCGGCAGCGGGATTGCGGGAGCCTCCGGCTTGCTGGACACCCAGCGTGTCTGGGGTGTCTTTTTCTTCCGCGAATGGGGGTACAGCCCGAATCGCGATCGAGGGAGTCCAAATCGCTTCTGAATCGCCACGCATCGTACTTGTTCAGAGTTCCGGGGCGCCTTGAACCGGACCGGCGCTACTGATTAGTATTCCGGGCTATGCCACAATCTAAGTCTTCTGTCCGCGGCCCCGCGTCTCAAGAGCTGCTCATCGTTCGCGGCGCGCGCGAACACAATCTCAAGAACGTACACGTCGAGTTGCCGCGGGAGCGGCTCATCGTGTTCACGGGTCTCTCCGGGTCGGGTAAGTCGTCCCTCGCGTTCGATACGATCTACGCCGAGGGGCAGCGGCGGTACGTGGAGTCGCTCTCGGCCTACGCGCGGCAATTCCTGGGCCTGATGGAGAAGCCGGACGTAGACTCCATCGAGGGTCTCTCTCCGGCCATTTCCATAGAGCAGAAGACGGTCAGTCGGAACCCTCGCTCCACGGTCGGAACCGTTACGGAGATCTACGATTATCTCCGCTTGCTCTGGGCTCGTGTGGGCACGCCCCACTGTGCAGAGTGCGGTGAGCCTGTCAGGCGGCAGTCGGCGAGTCAGATCGTGGAGCGGCTTCTTTCGATCGGCGAGGGCACCCGCGTCGAACTCCTCGGGCCTCTGGTGCGTGGGCGGAAGGGTGAGTTCCGCGATCTGTTCGTAAAGGCACGCAAGGAGGGTTTCGTGCGTGTGCGGGTCGATGGTGAGACCTTCGATCTGACGGAGCCACCGGCGCTCAACCGGTACGAGAACCACGACATCGCCATCGTGGTCGACCGGCTCGTGATTCGAGACCGGGACCGGGACCGGATTTCGGATTCCGTCGAGACGGCCTTGCGCACGGGCGACGGTGTCATCGAAGTCCTCGAGCACGGCAAGGGGGACCCGGTCCTGCATGTATTCAGTGAGCACTATGCATGCGACAACTGTGGGACGAGCCTTGCCGAGCTCGAGCCGCGCCAGTTCTCGTTCAATTCGCCCTACGGCGCCTGCAAGGAGTGCGGCGGGCTCGGGACCCGCAAGGAGGTGAATCCCGACCTGCTTACGGCGGACCCCTCGGTGACGATTCTGGAAGGGGTGATCCTCCCTTGGGGTGATCCGTCGGGGCACCTTCGCCGGTCGGTAATTACCGGGCTCGCCGCGGCCTACGAGTTCGATCCGAACACGCCGTGGGGTGACCTGAACGAGGAGGCCCGCCATGCGATCATCCACGGCTCAGGTGGGATGAAGATCCGCTTCCCCTACAAGGCAGGGTCGGGGAAGTTCGACGGGCATTACGAGGATCATTGGGAGGGCGTGCTCGCGAACGTGGAGCGGCGTTACCGAGAGACCACGTCGGAGACGGTCCGTAAGCAACTCGACGAGTACATGTCGACGCTTCCCTGTACGGCATGCTCGGGGAGTCGGCTCAATGACGCGTCGAGGGCGGTGACGATCGCCGGGCGCTCCCTTGGGGAGATCGTAGAGATGTCGATCGCCGAGGCGGCCGAATTCTTCGAAAGCGTGCCTGTTGACTCGAGTACCCGAGGGAGCGGGAAGAAGCGCCGCAGGACCAAGCACGTCCCGCTACGGGAGGAGGTCGCGGGGCCGATCCTCAAGGAAGTCGCAGAACGGCTCCGCTTCCTCCGTGACGTCGGGTTGGAATACCTCACGCTCGGACGGGCTGCCGGTTCGCTTTCTGGAGGAGAGTCTCAGCGGATCCGCTTGGCCACCCAGATCGGTAGTCGCCTGGTGGGGGTTCTCTACATTCTGGACGAGCCATCGATCGGGCTGCACCAGCGTGACAATGCGCGCCTCTTGTCGATGCTCCGGCAACTTCGCGATCTCGGCAACACGGTCGTCGTGGTCGAGCACGACGAGGACACGATTCGTTCGGCGGACTACCTCGTCGACCTCGGCCCCGGCGCGGGGCGTCACGGTGGAGAGATCGTCGCCAGGGGCACCCTCGAGGACATCCTCGCCGAGGAGCGTTCGCTGACCGGTGCCTATCTGCGAGGGGACAGGGAGATCCCGGTCCCGATCGAGCGCCGACCCGTCGACATGGAGAGGGCTCTGATCGTGCGCGGGGCTCGCGGTCATAACTTGCAGAACCTCGACGTGCGCTTTCCGCTGGGCACGTTCCTTTGCGTTACCGGCGTGAGCGGATCGGGGAAGTCGACGCTCGTAAACGCCACGCTCTACCACGCATTGGCTCGCCACTTCTATCGCAGCAAACTTGTCGCCGCGGCGCACGACTCGATCGAGGGCCTCGACTTCATCGACAAGGTCATCGATGTGGACCAGTCTCCGATCGGACGAACGCCGCGCTCGAACCCCGCGACGTACACGGGCCTCTTCACGCCCATCCGGGACCTCTTCGCCAACCTTCCCGAGTCGCAAATGCGTGGCTACGGGCCTGGTCGCTTCTCGTTCAACGTGAAGGGAGGCCGATGCGAGTCCTGCCAGGGGGACGGGCTGGTCAAGATCGAGATGCACTTCCTGCCGGACGTATATGTGCGCTGCGACGTATGCCGTGGCCGTCGATACAACCGGGAGACGCTCGACGTCTACTACAAGGGCAAGAACATCGCGGACGTTCTCGACCTGACGGTCGAGGACGCGCTCGACTTTTTCGACGCGGTTCCGCGCCTCAAGCAGAAGCTGCAGACGCTCTATGAGGTCGGTCTCGGCTACATCCACCTCGGCCAGTCAGCGACCACGCTTTCGGGGGGAGAGGCGCAACGCGTGAAGCTCGCCACTGAGCTTTCCAAGCGTGCTACGGGCAACACCCTGTACATCCTCGACGAACCGACCACCGGTCTTCACTTCGAGGACGTGCGTGTGCTTCTGGAGGTTTTGCATCGACTCGTGGACCAGGGGAACACGGTCGTCGTCATCGAGCACAATCTTCATGTCGTCAAGACTGCGGACTGGGTGATCGACCTCGG
>JADFLD010000034.1 GCA_022564535.1 Gemmatimonadota bacterium | reverse complement strand
GGTTGAGCTCGCCGATTCCCTAGATGGAGCTCTTGCCGCTCGACGACGGATGGCCGCCGAGACTACCGCGGTCTAACGAGAAGCCGTCCGAGCCCGAGTATGCCGAGTTGGAGTGCGACGTCCGGTAACAATGGGCCTCCGGCTCGGGCCGCTGGAAGCGTCCCCCGACGCAACGGACCCGAAACGGGCGGGCGTCGGTTCGCAGATGCGGTAGCTCAGAGGAAGTAGACGAAGGAAGCGAAGCGAGGGCCGGTTCGGAGGCCCTGAACGTTATCTGCCATGGCCTGCTCATGCGAAAAGAGACCCGTTGGCCGACGTTTGCGGAACCCGTAAGTTCGACGGATGAGTGCAGACCAAGGGGAGTGATCTTGTGCCACGTGAGGAGAGAAGCCGTCGCCGAGTTCTGATCGATAGTCTGACCGCGGACGACGCCCTTGCTGTTCTGGCGAAGCTTTCCCGTGCTGGCGGTAAGATCGGCGAAGCCGTCAACGTTGCTATCACTCAATATTTGCAGGCGGTCGATTCGGATGAAATCGCATTGGACGTTTTCGACACGCTCGCCGCAATCGCGGTTGAGGATGTATGGGACCGCTCCGGTCGTACCCGTCACGGCTATACCGAGCCCGCCCAGGCAGCCGTTGAGGTGTTTGAAGAGGCATTGGAGCCTTTCGTCGCAAAGTTGAGAGAGTGTCTGAAGCTGGAGATGTATGCGCAGGCGGATGAGTATTGCCTGGGGGTGCTCCAAGGCATCTATGACTTCGACCACAACTCCGAGTCCGAGTATAAGGAGTGGGCGGTGGACGTGCCCGCAGAGTCGTTTGCGTGGGTGCGGAAGATCTGGATGGATGGGCGTCGTGATTTGCAGGCCCATGAGCGGATGGCCGCGTGTATCACCACGAGTTGCCCGAAATGGATGTAAGCCGTGCGAGGCCAATAGCTTGGCAGGATGCCACAACATAACGGCTGGGCCACCGGCGCAGGTCCCAACAAATAACAACGCGTGTGCCGGCTCCGGCCCCTGCGGGGCCTCCGCTGCAACCCTCGGATCACATCCTGAGCACTTCGGCTGACCATTCGCTCGAGGGCGGACTTCCACATCCAGTCTGAGTCGCCCTCCCTATTCGTATAGCTGAGCAGCTCCGTACACGAACGACTTGTGCTTGTGGATCCTGTTCAGGATAGTTTTCAGTTGCATTCTGGTGCGGTGTCTTGGTCGTCAATGCGTTCTCCCAAACACATCGTCGCCTCGCGAGGTGCGTATTCCGGCGGCGTGACGGATCCCGCTGGTCGGATTGCTAGCCTTCATCCCGGCTTTGTTCTGGGTGAGTATCCCGGGCGTGCCGCTCGCTTTGGCCGGGCTTCCGTTCTACGAGATCAAAGAGTTTGGAGCGATCCCGAACGGTGGGATCGGTTGGCTTCTGATCGTGGCGTTTTGGCTGGTCGTCGCGTTCTGCCTCACACTCGCGTTGAAACGACGAAGGGCCCGCAAGCAAGAGTCGGCGAACCCCACGCCGCGGCGCGGCCTACCGCGACTCCCGTTGAATCCGCTATTCTTGTCGCTAGACGCCAACACGCCGATCGCATGCCGATGATCAAGCCTCTGACGTCCAGGCGCCGGAGGGCACTCGAAAAGTTCATGGACCGCCCAGGCCATCCCGAGGGAACGCTTACCTATAGGGAAATGCAGGGCTTCCTCTTCGCCGTGGCCTGTGCACCGGAGATGGTGGTGCCATCGGAGTGGATACCCAGAATCTTCGGGGAGGATGGACCACTCTTCAAAAAGCCCACGGAGGCCGAGGCCCTGATGGGCGGCTTGATGGCCCTCTTCAACGAGTTCGCACCAGAAGCCGACGGGCCCGACGCCCGTCTGCCGGCGGACTGCGCGTTCCGGAAGGACCCTGTCGCGAATCTGGAGGCGGATGCACCTGTCGCGAAGTGGTGCCGAGGGTTCCAGCTGGGCCATTCGTGGTTGCAGACGCTTTGGGACGAGCATCTCCCGGAAGAATTCGAGCACAACCTTGAAGAAATCGTGGCGACCCTGACCTTCTTCGCTTCGGGCGAATCGGCGGAGGCACGCATCGCCGAGTGGGAGGGCTCGGAGCGTACGTTGGCGAGCCTGGCGACTGACTTTCGCGACCTCTTCCCGACGGCGTTGGCCAGCTATTCCCGCATCGGCCAATCACTGTTCAAGGCCTCGCTGAAGTCCCAAACCGCGCGGCGTCCTGCCGTTGCGTCGCCCGCCCCCACCCGCAACGAGCCCTGCCCGTGCGGCAGCGGACGGAAGCACAAGAAGTGCTGCGGCCGCCAGGTCCATTGAGGTTGGCCATCAGGGCGTACTGGGGTGCTCGAACACCAAGGTGCGGTTCTACCTCCGCCGTTGTGATGGCATGCGGCGCTCACCGGACGCTCGCTCGAGGAGTATCTGCGGGCGCAGCCATGGAGCTGGCCCGGCGAGGTGCGACTTCGTGATCCCGCAGAGGTGAGGCGACCCCGTTCCACTCTGATATTCGCTCGACCGATCGTCGGCGCAGATTCCACCGGGGCGGCCCTGCGAGTGGGATCGCACCAGCTCCGGCGGCGGATATAGAGCCGTTTTCTACAAGTGGTAAGAACGAGCAGCTCGTGGGGACAGGCCCGACGGTGAACCTGTCGAGCTCGAGCTCGTTCACGTTGAACCTGATCGCGACTGACTCCCAATCGTTCTCGCATCAGAAGCAAATCTGGGTGCAGGTCGACTCGGAGGCGCCGGAATGTCTCCGGTAGGGGCGGTCGCTCGTTCCAGTTTGGAAAGGAGGTGAGACAAGATGAAGCGCTTATGTCTAGGCTTGGCACTCTGTTTGGTGACGACCGCCTGCGGTGCCGTGGAACCGATCACCGTAGAGCCTCTCGAGGATCTCATCAGCTTCCAAATAGGCGAGCTCGTCATCGGTGCCATCGTTTACTCACCTTGCAAAGGGTGGCTCGATCTACCGGCCGGGGAGCCGCTCGTTCTCGACTTCCACTTCTGGCGCCACGAGGGGGAGCCGAATCTCGTTCCGAGATCCGAAGACATGGCGGTCTTGACCGACGCCGGCGGCAGGATCGTCCACCAGTTCAACGTTCTCGCGGTGCGGGCAGAAATTCCGCGTGAGGCGCTACCTCTGATCTACGTACCAGTAATTCTGAGCGATGACGTGCGCTCTGACATCCGCTTGAACCACGTCCGAGCAGTCCCGGCGTTTGATCGGTACGACCACAGGTGAGTGTCGGCTACGACGCCGACGTGGCGGATAGCCTCAGGCAGCGGGTCGACGAACTCGGCGGTTGGATCGAAGAGGAGTTCGATTGGACGGGAGGCCTCGTTGCCAAGAGCTTCCGCGGTATTCTGCCTGATTCGGCTATCGCGGTGCTCAGGGGCGAGTTTCAGTCCTCGATTGTATGGATTGAGCAAAAGCTGATCGGGTGTCTTACGGAGTGACGGAGGGCTAAGACCTCAGAAGCCTTGGTGTTCATTTGGTGTCCATTCTTTCGCGTCAGGCTGCGCGTGAGTTCTAGGCCGGGATCACGGCGGTGGTGGCGAGGGCCCCCGACGGCCGACGCAGGCTGCACCTCATTTGCTCCTTCCCTGGGCAGGTACATCCGCCTTACGACGGAACCACCCGACACCTTCCGTGCTTCGCGTCCGTGGACTTGGGCGCCCTCGCTTGCGTGACCGCCGGCTACGCGGGACCTTGCCTTCGACTACTCGCCCAGGCCCGAAACGCATGACAGATCCAGAACTCGAGCAGGAGTCCGATAAGGCGAAGTTTCGCCGCACGTTGACCCAGGTCCTGATCGTACAGGCGGTCGCGCTCGCGCTACTCGGCTGGCTCCAGATCCACTACACCCTCTAACGCTCCTCGCGAATGCACTGGATCAACTGGACGATCGTCGTCGTCTATCTGACGTACGTCGTGGTCGACGGCATCCGAAGGTCGAAGGACACGGACACGATCGCGGGCTATTTCGCGGCCAACAAGAGCCTGCCATGGTGGGTCGTGGGCCTGTCCGTGATGGCGACACAACTGTCTGCCGTAACCATGATCGGGACGACAGGCCAAGGCGCCACCGAAGGCCTCCGCTTCGTCCAGATCTACTTCGGACTCCCGTTGGCGATGGTGATTCTCGGGGTCACCATCGTACCGCTGCTCCACGGGTCGGGAGTCTACACGGCGTACGAGTACCTCGAACGCCGGTTCGACGCGAAGACGCGCTCCCTGACCGCGTTTCTATTCCTCCTCTCCCGAGGCATGTCTTGTGGGGCGATCATCGCCGCGCCCGGAGTCGTTTTCAGCGCGATCTTCGGGATTCCGATCGGTTGGAGCGTGGCCGCGATCGGTATCCCCGCGGTGCTCTACACGATGGTGGGCGGGGTGCAGGCAGTCGCCTGGGCCGACGTGAAACAGATGGTCCTCATCGTGGTCGCGCTCCTCGCGATCATGGTCGTAATCGTCATCCAGATGCCCGTGAGTCCAGACGACGCGCTGAGAATCGCCTGCTCGACGGGGCGGCTGCGCGTGTTCGACTTCTCCTTCACCCTGAACGAGACCTACACGTTCTGGTCCGGCATGCTGGGTGGGACGTTCCTGATGCGGTCGTACTTCGGCACGGCCCAGAGCCAGGTGCAGCGCTACCTGGCCGCGCGGTCGGTCGATGAGGCGAGAAGATCGCTTCTCATGAGCGCCTATTGGAAGATCCCGCTCCAGGCTCTCGTCTTGCTCGTGGGTGTCGGTGTGTTCGTCTACTACCAGTTCGTACGCCCGCCCCTGCTCTACAATCCGGCCCACGAGGCGGCGGTCGTCGCAGAACGAGGCGCGGCGTACGACGCCTTGGAGGAGAGCTACGCAAGCGCGTTTACTCTCCGGGAGGCAGCAGCCCTCCGTGTCGCAGACGCGACCGACGACCCGAGTGTCGAGGCCGCGATGCAGACTTACCTCGCTCGCGAGGCCGACGTCGAGGTGATCCGCAGTCAGGCGTTGGCGTTGGCCGCAGATGTCACGGGTGAGTCCTCCAGGGACGTCAACTACATCATTCCCCGTTTCGTGCTGTCCGAGCTGCCTATCGGCCTCGCCGGTCTGTTCATTGCCGGGGTGCTCGCCGCCGCGATGTCGAGTATCGCCGCCGAGCTCAATTCGCTCGCGACCACGACGGTCATCGACTTCTACAAGCGTTGGGTGAAGCCCGAAGCGACCGACGCCCACTACCTGTCTGTTTCGAAGGGCGCCACAGCGGCTTGGGGTGTGTTCGCGTGCGTGGTAGCCACGTACGCCGCGTCTCTGGGGTCGCTTATCGAGGTCGTGAACCGCTTTGGATCATTTTTCTATGGGTCGATTCTCGGCGTCTTCATGCTCGCCATGGTGCCGCGGGCGCGAGGGTTGGGCGCCTTCGTGGGGCTGATCGCGGGCATGTCCACGGTCGCGGCGGTCACCTTCGGTGCCCCGTCGGTGTCGTTCCTGTGGCACAACGTGATCGGAGCGGCAGTCGTGTTCACCGTCGGCATCGCGATCGGCGGTGGCGGGGAAGCCGAGGAAGCCTGACGGCACACGTGCTGCTAACGGCCGCCCCGGTCGCGCACTTCGGCGTCCCACCGTTCGACCCATCCGTCGAGCTCACGCACGAGGGTGTCGATCGCGAGCGCATACGGTATCCACCGCTGCTCGAGCTCGAAATCGTCCGGAAGACGGGACATGTCGACATCCCCATGGCTGGGCTGCCAGCGCGTATGGAGCTTGCTGGCCGTGGCGACGTCCATCGTGCCGACGTGGTCTACGAAGCGTCGAGCCACGCTGGGAACCTCCGTGCTCTCGCTGATCGCTATGCCCAGCGCGAGCATGGGGGTTCCGCTCTCCGGGAGCCGATAATGGATCCAGGCCGCACCGGTGCCACGAGCCTCCTCGACGACGTAGCGGGGCAGAATCGCCAGCATCGCCTCGCCGTTCGCGAGGGATCTGATCGCGTCCTGCGGGTCACGCACGTACCGCTCGGCCTGAATGTCGAGCCGGCGTTGCCAGTCGAAGCCTCTTAGCAGGTCGTCATCATCGCGCAGGGACTGCACGAGCATGGCCCCGAGGAAGTAGGCGCCCTCGTCAGACGACGACGGGTCCAGCAGATACACTTCTTCGGCCCACCGAAAATGGAGGATGTCGCCCCAGTCGGTGGGGGCGCGAGCCAACGGCACTTCCTCGCGATTGAACGCGATCACGAACGGAGACACCAGCGTAACCTGCCATCTCGCCAGCGCGTCGGGTTGCCCTACGCCCCCCTCGGAGATCCACGGCGGCCGGTACGCTAGAAGCAATCCGGCATCCGCCGCCTGTGCCAGCGTCGTGGCCGGTGCGCCCCACCACACGTCGAACGCAGCCCGCCCCGCGGTGGTCGCCTCCGCGAGCGACTCCTCAGCGCCCAGCGTCGAGAAACGGACGTCCACGCGGGGGTTCGCCGCCTCGAAGGACTCCTCCACGTAGTCGAGCAGCTCGTCCGGCAACGTAGATCGAACCACGAGCGTCGTGTCGCGCGAAGCGTCTCCGCACGCCGCGAGCGTGAGCATCACACACGTCACCCACCAAGTGTGTCGACCTCGGACTCGGAAACGATCACCGACTCTCGGCAAAGGCGTTCCAGGCTTCCGCATTCAATGAGATGAGATTCGCGAAGAGTCTGTACGCGCCCGGCACCTGCCCTGCCCACTGTCTGAAGAACGACAGCGCGGCATAGACGAATAGGCCATCTCCAACAGATGCGACCAACATCGACCCGTGTCGAGGCACCTCCCCAGGATCGTTCAACTCCAAGAGGGGCATGTAGCCCTCGTCCCACTCGGACGCGAAGTACAGCCCACGCTCTTGGACCCAATCCTCGAAGTCGGCGTTCGTGATCCGGTTCGGCGTCGTGAACACGGGTGCGGTTGGCTCCAGCATGCGAATCGGCGCGGTCTCGTCAGCCACCCGGGGTGATCCCCGCCCGACCTGCATATCGTAGGGAGCGAGTCTCCCGAGCGGTCCTCTGTTGTACTGGACGATCACGGTGCCACCGGCACGCGCGAAGTCGAGGAGCTGTCCAGCCGAGGCCCGTAGATCAGGCCGGGTTTCATATGCGCGGACCCCGAGGACGACGGTTCCGAACCCGTCGAAGTCTCCGTCGCGGACCCGGGCCTCGTCGAGGAGCTCGACCTCCGCGCCCATCTGTCGAAT
Organism: Gemmatimonadota bacterium; assembly: GCA_022564535.1. The sequence goes on along the minus strand of JADFLD010000034.1, from coordinate 2,738 downwards.
CGCCTCCGGGCCGTCGTCACCCGAGCCCATGATATAGCCGACTCTCAGTCCCTCCGTGACCGCGAGGGGAACGACCGAGACCGTGAGCTCGGCGGGCGCAAAGAGGGCCGTACGCTCGATGTGCTCGTAGTCGATGAGGGCATATCCTTCCTCATAGCTGCGGCCGTCCTCCGTAGTGGCGACGACGACGAATACGTGTCGACCGGCGTCCACGGTGGCGTCCGGGAGGATCTCGAACGTCACGACCCGCTCGGTGCCGGCCTGATCCAATTCGAACGGTTGCGACGTCGGAGCGACGATCCAGCCGGAGGGCGCGCTCATCGACACCTCGCCCCGGCTGCCGCCCTCGGCCTCCGATCGGACAACCACCGAAACCGTCCGAGCGCCCAACCGCCCCTGCGGCCACGTCACCCCACGCGGTGCCACGACGACTGAAACCGCCGGCACGACCAGAACCGGCTTCTCGAATTCGCCGAAAGCCGGATTGACGCCGACGTAGCGCCAGTCGGCCGAGACTCTTCTGCTCACGCCGCCAGCCTCACCGTCCACGCGGAACGTGAAGTCGGCGTATCCGGTCACTGAGACAGGGTCACGCGGAAGGCCCCACAAGGTGTGATCGTCCGGCCAACGGTACTGGGCTCCGTTGCGGTCCTCTCTCAAGTAATAGAGCCGCGACAGGTCGGCATCGTACGGAACTCGCACCTCGAACGTCCACGTCACGAGCGCTCCGGGAGCGACGGTGCCCTCGGGCAAAATGCCGTCGACTGAAGTCTCCGAGACCGCCCACCCTCCGGGTGCGTTCAGCGTCACCTCTGGAGCCGAAAGCGTGTACCCTCCACCGTTCCACAGCCGGGCCATGACCTGCACGGTCTGTCCCGGAACGAGAAGATCGTCCTGCGACCGCACTTCGAACGACACGCCCACAGCCGCCATGAGCGCCCGGGTGGCCACGTCCCTCTTGGCAGCGGTCGCTTGGTCGAACTCCACGCTGCCGGCATCGCCAACGACGTCGCGCGCCGCATCGAGGTGGGCGATCGCCGCCATCAAGTCGGGAGCAATCTCGGAGGGATCCAGTCCAAATCGATCGATGGCCCGACCTACCGAGGTTCGGTACGCCTCCAAGTGCCCGCCTGCCTCGCTCGCCACACGGGCAGGCAGACCGGTCGTGAGGCCGACCAGGGTCGTGTCGATGCCCGAGAAGATCTCCTGCCCCACGTCGAGTACGCGGCTCTCCACGAGGATGACGCCCGTCGTGCGCGGACCCGGTATCTGGGCGGAACCCATGTTCTGAGAACGGTGCTGGCTACGACTCTCCATCGAGAGTTGGAGCAGGGACCGACCGAGAAGCGGGTCCAGATTGCCTGTCTCGATTTTGAGCGACCCGTCATCTGGCGCTCCTCCGCCCCTGAGGAAGCGACTCCTGGAGGAGCGGTAGAGCTTCGCAGGGGCCCAGGCCTCAACCCCGAACGCGAGCTGCTCGGCAAAGCGCGTCGGGTCGCCCGCCGCGGCGAACGCCTCTCTGGCCACGATACCGGAGGCCTGATGCTGGCCGTGTCCGTCGTTCGGCGTGCCGCTCCACACGGATACGATCACATGGGGGCGATACTTCCGAACGATCCATACTACGTCGGCGAGGAGCTCGTCGTGGGGCCACAGGGACAGGGCCTCTTCGGCACTCTTCGAGTAACCGTAGTCGAACGCTCGTGCGAAGAACTGGTCCCCGCCGTCGAGCTTGCGAGCCGCGAGGAGCTCCCCGGTGCGTACGATGCCGAGCCCCTCCCACAGCTCCGGACCCAGGAGATTCTGTCCGCCATCGCCTCTCGTGAGCGAGAGGTACGCCGTTTCCGCACCCCATCCTCGAGCGAGCGTCGTAAGCAGACTCGTGTCTTCGTCGTCGGGGTGCGCGCCGATCATCAGAACGCGTTTGACGCCATCCAGCTGCCGAAGCAGGAGGCCCGTCGCGACCGCACCCGTGCCCTCCATCGTCTGCGCGGCTGCTGGCGGCGCTCCGACCAGAAGCATCCCAGCGAGCAGCGTCGCGAGAGCAGGAGCCGGGACGGTCCGGCGTAGAGTTGTTTCCACCAACGGCGTCATGCATTCCACCTGGACCGAGTCCCGTGAGGACCGAAAGATAGGCCAATGGCCTGAAGCCGGCGCCCGCCGCCTCACTCCGACTCCCAGGGAAGCGCCAGAGCGGCGGGCGCGCGGGCGCGTCCCACCCAGCCGGCAAGAGCCGCGAGCGTCAGGAGGTACGGCAACGCAAGAAACAGCGGGTAGGGAAGATCGAGTCCCAACGCTTGCAGAAAGAACTGAAGAGCCGATGCCGCGCCGAAGAAGAGGGCAGCCAAAAGCACGCGAACCGGATTCCAGCGACCGAGGACGACCACCGCGATCGCGATGAAGCCGCGTCCGGCGCTCATGCCCTCGGTGAAGGTGCCTGCGTGCGCAAGCGAGAGATGCGCGCCTGCGATGCCCGCAAGCGCGCCTCCGAACAGCGTGGCGAAGAAACGGACCCGCCGTACCCGCACGCCCGCAGCCCTCGCCGCGTCGGGCTCTTCCCCGACCGCCCTCAGTTCGAGGCCCCAGGAGGTCCGAAAAAGGAAATACCATAAAACGGGGGCCAGGAAGTAGGCCAGATAGGCCGTGGGTGCTTGGCCGAAGAAGGCTCCCCCGATCCATGGAATGTCGGAGAGAACGGGGAGTGGCACCGCGGCCAAGGTCGGCAACGTGAGCTGGGC
>JADFLD010000033.1 GCA_022564535.1 Gemmatimonadota bacterium | reverse complement strand
GGCGCAGAAAGGGGCGGAGCAGCAGCAGAGGCGGGCGCGAATACGAAGATCGGCATCGTGGCGACGAAAGCTAGGCTCACGAAGCCGCAAGCGACGAAGGTCGCGCAGATGGCCCAGGACGGGCTTGCGCGCGCGATCTACCCGGCGCACACCGCGGGGGACGGCGACACCGTGTTTTCGCTTGCGACGGGAAGCTGGGACGGCGAGGCGAGCGTGACGCTGATCGGGGCACTGGCCGCTGACGTGATGGCCGAAGCGATCCTGCGGGCGGTGCGGATGGCCGAAGGGGTGCCGGGAATCCCGAGCGTCTCGGACATGAGGCGCCGACCAGGTTCGTGAGCCCCGACCCTGACGCACCGGTCGGCCTGCAACTCGGGGTACTGCTCGCCTACTCGCTCGGGCTGATCGTATTCGGGCTCTGGGTCTCGAGGCGCGTGCAGAGCAGCGAGAGCTTCTTCGGCGCGGACCGCAAGCTCGGGCCCGGCCTGCTCTTCTCGACATTCCTCGCCGCGAACATCGGAGCCGGGTCGATCATCGGGGCGTCCGGCCTCGGATACACGATCGGAATCTCGGCGTGGTGGTGGGTCGGATCGGCCGGCATCGGCTCGCTTCTGCTGGCGTTCTGGATCGGGCCGCGTATCTGGCGCGTCGCGACCGAGAACGGGCTGTACACCGTGGGCGACTATCTCGAGCACCGGTACGGAAGCGCGGTTCGGGCCGTCATCGCATCCCTCCTGTGGCTGCTTGCGCTCATCGTCTTGGCGGCCCAGCTCATCGCCATGTCGGAGATCCTGGAGTGGGTCCTCGACACACCCCGCTGGGTCGGAGCGCTCGTCGGCGGTGTGGTGATGACCGCATACTTCGCTGCGGGCGGGCTCCTCACGTCCGCGTGGGTGAACGCGGTGCAGCTCGTAGTTCTCTTGCTCGGCTTCGCCATCGGCGTACCGCTGGCACTCTCCATGGCGGGTGGGTGGAGCGCAGTTCTGGCGGCGGCTCCTGCCGACCCGGAGTACATGAATTTCTGGGCGCAGGGGGGGGTGATCTTCTTCGCACTGATCATGCCCGCGTTCATCGTCTCCCCGGGCCTGATCCAGAAGTCATTCGGGGCGATTGACGAGCGCACGATCCGTATCGGGATCGGACTGCAGGGGATCGTGCTGCTGCTGTTCGCGTTCGCGCCGCCGCTCATCGGCATGATCGCCCACGTCTACGCTCCCGACCTCGCGAACCCGGAGTTCGCCGTACCGGTGGTCCTCACGCTCGGGCTTCCCGCCGTCTTCGGAGCCCTCGGCCTCGCGGCGGTCTTCTCGGCCGAGGTCAGCAGCGCCGATGCGGTTCTGTTCATGCTGTCGACGTCGCTGTCGAAGGACATCTACAAGCGATACCTCGCGCCGGACGCATCGGACGCTCAAGTACTCCGGGTGGCCCGGTGGGCCGCGATCGCCGGCGGCGTGTTCGGCGTTCTTCTCGCGATCCGCATTCCGACGGTGATCGACTCGCTGAAGGTGTTCTACTCGGTGCTGAGCGTGAGCCTGTTCGTGCCGATCGTGGCCGGGCTACACACGCGGCGCCCGGGCGTACCCGAGGCCTTGGCCGCAATCGGCGTTGGCATTACGGGCCTGTTCGCGGTCCGAATGTCTTCGCTCGGAGAGATCTCGCCCTGGCTGGACCCCACAGCGCTCGGGATTCTCGCATCCGGCGCGGCGTTCGCGGTGGTCTTCGCGATCCGCCGGCCGAAGTCGTAGAGCCGGGCGGGCTGCTTGGCGAATCAGAGCATCGCATGTTCATGTCGGCAAGGTCGATCGACGGGAGCTCGCGCGACGTTGAAGGTCGCGCTCCGACCGCGACGTGCACACTGTAGGTGCCGCGCGTATGGTTCAGGAGTGACTCGGCCCGATTCGAGTCATGGCGACCTACGTACTAGGGTGACACATGACGACCTCGACCCGATGGGCGACGGCCTTACTCGCGCTGGCACCCGCGTCCGCTTCTCCGCAGGCGCCACTGGTGGATCTCGACGCCGTACTTCGGTCGGGTCGGGTCCTGGCCTCTCCGGCGGCAGGCATCGGATTCACCGTACCTGACGGCTTCTCCGGTACGTGGGACGCCGATGCAGGGGCGTTCATTTTCCAGTCTTCTACCCAGGTCATGGGCGGCGTGTGGGGATGGTCGGAGGGTGGCGTCGACGAAGTCGTGGAAGAAGTGGGACGTCTGTTGGAGGAGATGGGCATCGAGTTGAGGCTCCGGACGGAGTCGAGCACGACACCGAACGGCGTGCGGGGCACGTTCGATGCGATAACGGAGGAAGGCACGGGCACCCTGGTCGCCACGGTGCAGAAGGGCGTGGCCGGCAACGTTGTCGCGATCGCCGCGATGGGTGCGATTGGCGTGGAGACCGAGCTGAACCGGTTCGTGGACGACGTCACGAGCTCGCTTCAATGGGCCACCCCCGCCGCGAGCCAATGGCGTTCTCAGATCGAAGGCAGAGTGATGACCTGGACCTCGAGTGATTCCAACATGAGCACCGGCGGAGGCGCTACTGCCACGGGAGCCTCTCGATCCCAAGCGACGCTCACGTTCTGCTACGGCCAGTATCGCTACACGGAATCATCCGTGAGCTACTTCTCCATCGAGGGCCTGTCGGCCTCGAACAATTCGAGTGACGAGCACTCCGGAGCGTGGGCCGTGGTCGCGGATCTGATCGGTAATCCGACACTCTACCTCGACAGCTCCGACGGACGGTCCTTCAGCTGGTTTCTCGACGAAACCGACATCGGCTTCATGATCGACGGCCACCTGTACCGCCCGGACGGTAGCTGCTGAGGTTCGACGCCCTCGCCCCCGGCTGACCGTATTCGCACTCGCGAACGGCATCGACATGGAAAGGGCGACGGCTACCGCCGCCTCGAGTGGTTCAAGAGGGATAGGTCGGACAACCGGCCTATCGGCGGGGGAGGCGCGGTAGGTCGTAGGGTGGCACGGGACACACAGCCAGTGGTGCGGGAGTGAGGCACTCGAGATACGGGTCGTTGGAGTCGAAGACCGAGATGAGTGAGTCTGCCGTTCAAGGGGTCTCGCCTACTTCGTCTGAGTCAGGAGTCGCCTGTCAGACCGTGCCCCCGAGCGCGTTGATATCCCGCGTCTCGAGAACAGGCTTCACATATCCGGCTGAGGCGGCGCGAATCATCGCCCTGCCAAGCATCACTGTCGTGGTCACGTAGCCCGGGAAGAATCGCTTCAAGAGGGGGAAGATCGGAGTCATGACCACGTAGAACGCGTGGTAGAGGCTCGTCTTCGAGCGCGTCCCTTTGAGTGGCTGGATGATGCCCGGTCGAAATACGAAGGCCTCGGAGTCGCGCCTGAGAACTTCGTTCTCGGCCTGACCTTTTACTCTCGCCCACATGACTCGCCCGCTACCCGTACCGTCGGAGCCCTGCCCGGAAACGAAACAGACCGTCACATCCGGACTGCCCGCGCATACGACGTCGAGAATCGCAAAAGTGAGGTCGTAGGTCAGACGGTGATAATCAGGCTCCGACATTCCGGAGGAGGAAACACCGAGGCAGTAGAAGCACGCGTCGTATCCCAAGAACTCTCCGCTGTGCTCGGACAGGGCAAAGAGATCCGGAACGACGAGCTCGGTCAGCTTCAGGTGGGTCAGACCTGAGTCTCGTCTCCCAACCGAGAGGACGGCCTCAACCTGCGGGTCTTCGAGACACTCTCTCAGCACCCCTCCTCCGACCATACCACTCGCACCGAAAAGGACTACACGCATCCGCTATCACCGAAGACCGAGGAGCAGGCACACCATCCTCCGCTAGCCCCCGAGGCCCGCGGGAGATGGCTGGATCGCAGGTGTGTCGGCTTGGCGCGCACGGGCGCGTGGCAGGTCCCGCGTTGCCATCAGGAGCACCAGCGTCTCCAAACGGTCAGCGGCGGAGTCCACCCACGCCATCCACCGACGCCGTCGAACCAAGACCTTCGAAACGAAGACCCGAATCTCCGTGACTCCTCCCGCGGACATCACCGCGAACCCGAGACCCTTGCGATCACGCCACGTGATCTCGTTTGCTCCCAGATTCACGTGCGCCGGTCCGTCTCGGTAGGGCTGGAAGAGACGCACCGCTCTCATGAGCTGGTCCGCGGTGATCTCGACTGGCATCGACCTGCTCGCCGAGATGTGCCTGATCACGAGCCCCCACGCTTGGACCCGATGACGTAGCGCGGAGGCAGAGGCGGCCTGTTGGGCCTCGGCGATCGCGCGGTCGATGGCCTGTGAACCAAAGCCGACCTCTCCGGCGATCGACCGAAGTTCGTCGACGGTAACGGGCCCTGCGTCGTCCGATCCTTCGATTTCGGCGGCACGCTTGAGGATGCGATCCGCCTCAACCTTCGAGAAGAGGGTCAGGTCAGACATTCACTGGAGCATTGAGTCAGCATGTTACCGGTTCGGCCCCATGAGGATAGCGTTCCATTCTGTCGCCAACCTTCACGACCTGTGACACGGAGCGCAAGTCGGCTATTTAACGACGTCCGGTACAGCCCCAGAGCCATCGTGTGAATGTGCTGCTTCGTCTTTCGCACCAAGTCAACATGGTCAGACGCGATCGCCTCCACCCAAGCGGCCAACGGGTCGATGACCCGGTCGGATGGAACGCAGGCGTCTGGCCGAGGAGGACGTCTCCCTGGGGCGGGCCGCGCGCGGGTGAGATAAGATGGGCAACTCAGACGTCGGCATAGCGGAGGACGCGGCGCGGCCGTGCCCCCTTCTAAGCTAGGTCCAATTCTCGACGCGAAGCCCCTTAACGGGGCGGAACTCCTTCACGTTGTTGGTCACCAGCACCAACCCAAGTGACCGTGCATGTCCAGCTATCATCATGTCGTAGGGACCAATCGGCCGCCCCTTGCGGGTAAGTTCAGCTCGGATTTGGCCGAAATGGGCAGCGGCGGATGCGTCGAATACGGCGATCTCAAGTCGGTTGGCCATCGACTCGATGTCCGCCAGGTTCTCCTCCGGTCGCGAGGACTTTTCACATCCGTACACCAGTTCTCCCCAACTGACCGTGGAGATACAGAGTTGACCTTCATGCCGACCGAAGCGCTTTCGCACTTTGGTTGGTCGGTTGTTGATCGTGTAGATCAGGATGTTCGTGTCGAGCATGAACTTCATCATTCGATAGGAACTCGACTCTGGTCTTGAGGCTGTTCGCGAGCAGGCATGAAGTCGTCAGAGGTCCCTCTCCTGTCGAACCAATCGTCCCAGGACTGACCCGCCGGCGTGATAATGCGTCTATCGTCGATCGCAACGATCACCACGTCTTTGACCGTATCCGGGAACGCGACACTCTTTGGCAGCCTAACGGCCTGACTCCTATTGCTCATGAAGACCTTGGTTTTCGCGGTGGACATCGGACGCTCCCGTGGTATGGCCATATGTCAACGCTATTTCCACAAGTGGGATATGTCAATGGGATATACCATGGTTCCAACGTGGCGCTGAGGTGGCACTCAGAACGCGGCGAATTCACTGCCACACCGCTGTCGCGCGCTGCCTGATGCGCCTGTGTCGCGCAGAATAGGGCAGTTTATTCCCTTCCCTTCTCAAGCCACGCACCAACGCCCTCATTGGCCATCTAGTGAAAGAACAGGTAGGCGATGAAGATGCCGGCTACGATCGCGGTAGCGTCTGCGATGAGTCCACACGCGATGGCGTGTCGGGTCTTTCGTACGGACACCGATCCGAAGTACAGCGCGATGATGTAGAACGTCGTGTCGGTCGAGCCCTGGAACGTGCTCGCGAGTCGGCCCACGAAGGAGTCCGCGCCGTGCGTCTGCATGGCGTCCACCATCATGCCCCGCGCGCCGCTTCCGCTGAGGGGCTTCATGAACGCGGTGGGCAGCGCTTCGACGAAGTCGGTGTTCATGCCCAGCGCGGAGAACCCTCTTCCGACGCCCAGCACCAGGAGATCCATCGCGCCTGAGGCGCGGAACACGCCGATCGATACGAGGATGGCCACGAGGTAGGGGATGATCTTGATGACCACGGGAAAGCCTTCTTTGGCTCCCTCGATGAACGCCTCGTAGACGTTCACCCGTCGCACCGCCGCCGCGACGATGAACGACGTGATGATGCTGAAGAGCAGTACGTTCGCCACAAGCGTGGACACGGTCTCCACCTGATCCTCTGGCAAGCGGGAGAACCCGTAGATGATGGCCGCGATCACCGCCGTCAGGCCGCCCAGGTAACCGAGCACGACGCGGTCGAAGAGGTTGATGCGCTGCACCACCGCGACGGAGATCAGGCCCGCCATCGTGGAGAAGAACGTGGTCAGGAGAATCGGCAGGAAGATGTCGGACGGATTGGCGGCACCCATCTGCGCTCGGTAGACCATGACGCTGATCGGAATCAGCGTGAGGCCCGACGTGTTCAGGACCAGGAACATGATCTGGGCGTCGGAGGCCGTGTCCTTCACCGGGTTCAGTTCCTGCAGCTCCTGCATGGCCTTGAGGCCGAGCGGAGTCGCCGCGTTGTCCAGACCCAGCATATTCGCGGCGAAGTTCATGATCATCGAGCCGAAGACCGGATGGTTCCGTGGAATCTCGGGGAAGATCCGGTGGAAGAACGGACGCACGACCTTCGCCAGCGCCTCGATCACTCCGCCCTTTTCGCCGACGCGCATGAGGCCCAACCACAGGGTTAGAACCCCGGCCAGACCGAGGGAGATCTCGAACGCGACCTCCGCCATCTCGAAGGTGCTGTCGACCATGGCGGTGAAGATTTCCGTGTCCCCCAGGAACACGAGCTTCACGGCCGCGACGACGAAGGCGATGACGAAGAAGCCGACCCAGATGACGTTGAGGACCATGCGCGAGGCTACCGTGTGCCCGTGAGGAGATCGACGAGCACGGGCACGTGCTCACGGACTGCGGCGTCGGGGGTGGTCGGCCCGAACTCGTACGTCACGACCGGTAGGCCCCGCTCGGCGCCCCAGGTACCGAACGATCCCGGAGTTGGGTACCCGACGTCCGGAACCAGCGGCAGTCCCGTGCGCTCCGACAGCCACCGCCCCAGGAGGCTGTCGTTGGGGTCGTCGATGCAGGCAAGGGGCGCGTGCAGCGAGACCACCGTCTCCGGTCGCAGCTCGTCGATGAGCGCGATCAGCGCCTGGGTCTCGGGCTCGGATCCGGGCGCGTCACCCGGACTGAGCGCGACCTCCCTCGGAGCGTCGAGCGTGTCTCGATGCAGCACGGGACCCGGTCGCCAATCGGCCGTGGGAAAGTTCCGGTTCAACTCGACGCCGCGGCCGTTGCCCCGCGTGCCGCGCAGCAGTCCGTCCGGGTTCGCGACGAGAATCACCGCGCAGTGCGGAGAGGGAACCGCGAGGTGCCGAAACGCCTTGGAGAGCGCCGTCGTCGTCTCGCCTTCTTCTCCGTGGATCGCGGCGAACACCAGGACCTCGCAAGCGCCCGCCGGGCGCCACACCTCCAGGGGGACTCCGAAATGTGACCGCCCGTACACGTCCGGATCCCAGGCGATCGTGCCTCGGTCGGGGCTCGGCCGAAGGCTCACGGACGCGTCTCGTTGATGTTGACGACGAAGCGCTCGTAGATGTCGTCCAGGTGCTCGAGTACCGTCTCCTCGAGCTCGACGCCGGCCCCCGCCACGGTGGCCCGGAGAATACCGACGCTGAGCCCCTCTTCGCACCCGCGTGCGGCAGCCGCGTGGCTCAGGTGCCATCGCTCCGGCGCCACACCCCCTCGGTCGCGGTCGTAGGGGCGAAAGAAGCCGTGGGCGTCCCCTTCGGCGATCCGCTCGTCGAGCCACTCGTGCAGGGGCGCGAATATCCCACCACGCTCGACTTCCTCAGGAACGAGGTCGATCTCGTACCCGCCGGGGCGAGCCCGCTCGTCGTATACGTCGATGTCCGTCCCCCAATGGTGTCGGGATGCGCCGGGAAGAGCCGACCAGCGCAGAATCGCGTAGACCAACTCCCGTGGGCTCAATCGTTCGACGTCCAGTGGTGTGGCCATATCGTCCAGCACGGCGAGCCGGCCCGTGGCCTTTCGATTCCAGATCGAGCGCTGATGCTCGAACCCCCGGAAGCCACTGAGGACACGCAGATCGAAGCCCGCGGCCTCTGCCGCAACCCGGAGCTCGAGAAACGGACCCACGACCTCCCTACACACCCGCGCGCCCAGGCGATCCGCCTCCGCCGGTGAGCAGAGGTGGGTCTCGGTCTGTCCGGTAAGCGACGCGTCGTGGCCCACGTTATGGACGAACCGACCTCATCAGAACGGCAGCGAGTCGTCCCCGTCGTCATCGGCATCGGACGGCGGCTCCGGCCAAGGCTCGTCACCCCCCGCCTGGGGCGCCGTCTGTCCCGACTCGGAGCGCTCGATTTTCCAGGCCTTCACGTCGGTATACCAGCGGCCGTTGTACTCTCGGCTCTGGATGTCGATATGCGCGGTAAGTGTCTCACCCTCCGTCACACCGAACTTGTCGATGTTGTCGCCCCACTGGACGACGCACACCGGCTTCGGGTATTGACCGGCGATCTCCAGGATGAACTCCTGCTTGCGCCACTCCCCATTTTTTCCCGTTCCGGATTGCTCTTCCAGGATCTCGATGATCTTTCCGGTAATTTGCAGACTCATGGACTCCATCGTCGACTGAATGTTGTCGGTTCTCCGCCCCTCGCGGGCCCGAACGGTAATGTCGGGGACAGCCTGCAATATCGGAAGCGCCTGCGCCAGATCCGCGGGAGAATGGGGGAGGCCGATGTTCGACGCGGAGGCATGAGTACTCCGGTGTCGCCGGCGTCTACGAAGTGCGCAGCGACAGAGACCGAGCGCCAGACACGGGACTCGCCTGTTCAACGAAATTCGAGGTGTTGAAGAGAGATGTTGCGTGGCCGCTCAGCCCCTCGACGGTGACCGCTCTGTAGGAAATCGCCCTACATGTGCCCAATCCGTGTGACCACACGCCTCTAGTCCTCGGCCCGATGCCGCAGCATCACCCCTACGTGTAACGTCTTTGGACACCGTCGGGGACCGCGAGGCACGAGGCAGCGTTGGCGCGCCGGCAAGCCGGAGAAGACAAGAAATGACTCCCCATTCTACGCGACACGCGGGCGATGCTCCCGGCATGGAAAGAGTCTCCGTGCGGCGGGGCGCCGTGCCCTCGAGCTCGGGGGGCCGCCCAGCGGAGAGCGCGAGCAAAGAACTGAGGGCCACCACTTCCACTCAGAAGATCTACTGGGATCCGGAAAACAAGATCGTGTGGGGCAAGGTCTTCAGGAACGTCACGACAGAGGAACTGGCTAGGGAGAACATTGACGCTCAAGAGCGCGTGCGTGACAGCCTTAATAGGGAAATGACCCGCGTGCTTGTCGATATGTGCGACGTAACCGAAATGTCCAAGGCGGCGAGAGACTACTTTGGAAATGAGCGAACGGCTTCCATTCAGCGGGCCACAGCACTGCTGGTCCGCTCACCGGTAAGCAAGGTCATCGGGAACTTCTTCATGGGGCTGAACAAACCGATTTCTCCGACCCGGATGTTTACGGACCCTGAGATGGCGGTTCAGTGGCTACGCACATTTAGCGATGCCTGAGCGAGGAACGGACGACCGACTGGATGCCATCCTGGGAATGCTGGAGAGCATCGCTTCCCTCGACTTCTCCCAACAGCTTCCCGTCGGCGATCACGCGGACCGCATTGACGCTGTCGCCTCAGGTCTGAACATGCTGAGTGAGGAGCTCCAGGCCCGCGTGGTGGACATCAGCGAACTCCGAGCGGCCGAGCTGGAAAGCACTCGCGTGGCAGACGATCTGGCACGGCTGATCGACACGGCGAACGCGCCGATCTTCGGGATCGACGTCGACGGCCGGCTCAATGAATGGAACCAGAAGGCAGCGTCGATTACCGGCTACGAAGCGGCCGAGGTCATGGGCACAACCTTCGTCGAGGGGTCCATCG
>JADFLD010000326.1 GCA_022564535.1 Gemmatimonadota bacterium | reverse complement strand
CAGGTCGCGCGAGACCCCTGCGTGCGGTCCACTCTATCACTACCAGGTGCTAGACGCCGTATCGCATCCGAGTCCCGTGCTCTTGCGATAGAAGAATTTCCTGCGGACTGAGTTCTCTGGGAAATAGGGTGCCAGAAATTCGGGTTCCGTGAATGCTGGCTCCTTCCAGATTGCACTGGGACAGGTCTACTCCACGCAAGTCGCCTTGTCGAAAATAGCACCCGCTGAGATCCAATCCCGTGACTTCCAATCCACGAAGATCGACGTGGCGGAAATCGCAATTCGCGACATCTGACTCTTCCCCGCCCTCGAATCGGGCGTTGAATTCGGTGATCGTCCCAGCCCTGAGCAGTTGATACATCGGGTCGGTCGGGAGTTTGGGCTTCATGGGCTCGAATCCTCTTGCTCTGCGTTACGATGCGGGACTGTCGAGCGTCGCATCTGCCGAGTCTTGGAAAGACCTATGTAGCAGTATCGTTAAGACTTGCGGAAGAATAAGGGCGGCTGTTCGCGGCGATCGAAGCCTCGTCGCCCACGCGTATCTCTCCGTCGTCGAGCACGACGCCGTACACGCCCCCGTTCCAGTCCGGATCGAGCGCCGCGGTCAGGCCGGGGACCTGAGCATCCATCTGCTCGCACGGACGGGTCTTCCCGTGAATGTGGATGCGCACGCTACCGAGCGTGAGAGTATGCCCCTGTGTCTCCTTTAGACGGACGCCGCTCACCATGACGTTGGCCCGCCGCATGGACGGTCGGACATCGGGGAGAGAGGCTACGATCCGGTCGAACACCTCCTTCTCGATGATGGTGACCTGACGCTTCGAGCGCCCGAAGTTCACGTCGTCCTCGGCGCCCTTTTGGGCCACCACGGTGATCGTGTCGGCGGGATCCATCGGGTCACGATGGGCGCGCTTCAGCCACAGTGCTTCGACTCTCCCACTCATGTCAGCCTCCCGGCCTCCTCTTCGACGGAACGTCGACGATATTTTCCCACTCCGATGCGTCGGAGCGCGCCACCACAGCGATCACGGGCTCCGTGTCACTCAGGTTGATCACCTCGTGGGGGATCCCCGGCTCGATGAAGATGAAGTCTCCCGCCTCGTTATCCATCGACTTCTCGAGGTTTTCACCGTACTCGTGGCGCACTCTGCCCTGCAGTATGTGGAGCATGACCTCGAAGTCCACGTGAACGTGCGCGAACGCGACCGCGCCCGGCGGCACGATGGCGAGGTTCATGGAAAGCTTCTTCGAACCGACGTTCTTCGCCGACATACCCGTCTTGTAGCGGATTCCGTTCCAGCCGCGGTGCGTTTTGGGGTTGCGAACGCAGAGTATGCCGTCGCCGTCCTCCGTCGCCGCGATAAGGTCTGCCGCGCTTGGCTGCTCCGTACTCATCGTACCAACGCCTCCAACTCTTCGGGTGTACGTGCCAGACCGCGCGTCAGCACTTCGGCCCCGTCCTCCGTGACGAGAATGACATCCTCCACGAAGACCGCGATCTCGATGTCGTGATTGTAATACCAGGGCTCGACGGTGAAGATCATACCCACAGCGAGGGGCTCGTCCATTAGCGCCGGATCGCCCGCCGACAGGCCGATGTGATGGCCGAAGAACGACGCCGTCTGCATGTACTGCTCTTCATCGTCGGGGATCGCTTCGTAGGCGACACGCATGAGCTCGCCGAAGGTGATGCCGGGTCGCACGGCCGCGATGATCGCGTCGGCCGCACGCGTGCTGACCATGAGCTTCTCGCGCTGGAGATCGGAGAAGCTTCCCCCGACCGGGAAGGTTCGTCCGACGTCGCTGATATAGCCGTCGATTTCACAGCCGACGTCGAGGATGACGAGCTCGTCGTCCTCCATGGGCCGGTTGCGTCGGTCGTAGTGTGACGCAAGCACGCGCCAGGGCCACAGGCTGTTCGGCCCCGACTTCACGATTGGCGTGAAGGGGATCGACTGGGAGCCCAAGGCCCGGCACGTCGCCTCGAATTCGCCCTGGATGGAGCGCTCGTCGACACCGGCGCGGATGAGCTTCGCCGCGGACCGGATCGCCTGCGCCGTCGCATCGGCGGCGATTCTCATGTGCTGGATCTCGGCTCGGCTCTTGATCATGCGACCCCGCGCGACCTGTTCGAAGGCATTTTCGATAACCGCATCGGGATGCTCGGACAGGATGTTCAACGTCATCGACTGGATGGGGTCGAGGGCCCCGAAGAGGGGGACCTCGGGCTCGCGCAGAGCACCCGTAGCGCCTCCGTTGACGCGCAGCTTGGTTCGAGCGCGAAGCCGTTGAGCCAGGTAGTCCTCGAAGTCCGCCATGTCCCGATACTCTTCGATACCGGCGATGCTGCGGAGCTGGTAGTCCTCCAGTAGGGGACGGCCCGGAAAGTCGTTCGGGCGCCCCGGGTTTTCGAAGCGGTAGTCGGTGGCTGGAAGGAACAGGATCGAGCGATCCTGGTCCGCGTCCAAGAGGAGCATGGAGTTCGGCACCTCGAGGCCCGTGTAGTACCAGACGTCCTCGAGCTGGCGCAAGGTCGCGCCGTGTGTGACGCCGTCGGAGGACGGGCCGAGCAG
>JADFLD010000325.1 GCA_022564535.1 Gemmatimonadota bacterium | reverse complement strand
GGGCGTTCCTGGGCGGCCAGCCGGCCAGGCGCCAGTGTGGCGAGTAGAGCAACTACGCCCACCGCCCCCACTGCCCGTGAAGTACCTCGATGCCTCACGTGACGCCCGCCTTCGCAGCCTCCTTGGTGGCTTCGATCCGAGCCAGTAGCGCCTCGGATAGTCGGCGCGTTACGGAGCCAGCCCTACCGTCCCCGACCGGGCGCCCGTCGACCTCAACCACCGGCCTGACCTCACCCGTCGTTCCGGTAAAGAAAAGCTCGTCGGCGGTCGCCAATTCCTCGACCTGAATCGGGCGCTCCTCGACGGGAATACCGGCGATCCGAGCCTCCTCCAAGACAACACCTCGGGTGATTCCCTCCAAGATATGACTCGTGGCGGGATGGGTCACCGCGGTTCCCCCGAAGACCCCCCAGAAATTCTGGTGCGCGCCTTCGATCGCGACGCCGTCTCGGACGAGGATCGCGTCGTCGACGCCGACGTCTCGAGCCGCCTGGAAAGCCATGACGTTCGCCAGCAGGCAGATGGTCTTCACGTCAACACGGCTCCAGCGACGATCCGGCACGGTGACGGCACGGAATCCACGGTTCCACACGTCATCGGGTGGCCGGCTCCACTCCTTCGCATAGGCGTAGATCGTCGGGGTGACGTCGACCTCGGGGAAGTAGTGCGTGCGCGGAGCCACACCTCGTGTGATCTGCACGTACACCAGCGATCGTTCGGCGCCCTCCAGTCCGTTCTTCGCGATGAGCGCCCGATGCATCTCCTCCAGCGAAGACACGTCGTAGGAGATCCGTATCCAGGACAGACCGCGTTCGAGTCGCGCGAGATGCCGGTCGACCCCGAACGGCACCCCCTCATAGAACGGTGTGACCTCGTAGAGGCCATCACCGAGCAGAAAGCCTCGATCGTCGACAGAGATCGTGGCTTCGGCCTTCGGAATGAAGGCTCCATTGAGAAAGACGGTGCTCATCGTGGCTCCTGTGGGGGGAGGCCCCCGACGGACCTCCCCCTCAAAGGCTATTGCGAAACCGGAATCAGCCTTTGGCCTGCTTTTCCTCGAGCTTGTCGAACTCGGAGAGCAACTGGGCCTCGGGAATCTTCTTGGCTTCCACCTCCGACACCTCCTCGACCTCCGCATCCTGCACGCCGGGATCCGACTTTTCGGCCTCCACCGAATCCTCACCCGCTTCCAACCGCTTCGGCTTCTCGGCCGGCTCCGGCGGAGCGATCAGGCCCATGTCCGCCTTCAACGCCAGAAGTTGGTCCTCGACGTCGGTCCCACCCGTTCCAGACTCCAATTTCATGAATTCGGTCTCGAGCGTGTCGCCACCCAGGTCCGCCGTGACCTCGGCGTGTGCAACGCTCTGCCTTTCCTGCTCTTCGATCTTGTCCGCCATCCGATTGAAAGCCTCGAAGGCCGACGTGTCGGAGAGACCAGACATCGTCTCGTGGATGCGGCGCTGCGCCTGGGCTCTCTTCTGCTTCGCGACCAACAGATTCCGCTTCCGCTTCGCCTCTTCGATCTTGTCGTTGAGCTGCCGCAGCGAACCCTTGAGCTTTTCGGTCTCTCCGGCCTGGGATTCCCACGTCTGCTGGAGAGCCTGGGCGCGCTCGGTGTGCTCCTGTTGCCGAAGCAGCGCCTGCTTCGCCAGGTCGTCGCGACCCTCCTTGACCGCGAGCATGGCCCGATGCTGCCAATCCCTCGCCTGCTTGACCTCTGTTTCGAGCTGCGCCTTCAGCTTGCGCTCGTCGGCGATCGCAGCGGCGACCTCACGCTTCGCCTTCGCGAGCTGGTCGCGCATGTCGATGATGATCTGATTCAGCATCTTCTCGGGGTTTTCGGCCCGAGAGATGAGGTCGTTGATGTTCGACTTGATGACGGTCGACAGCTTCGTGAAGATGCCCATGGTCTAGTCCTCCGCCCCAGGACCTGTGAGAGAACGGATCTTCTCCATGTGAGTTACGGCCGCGAGCCCGATCGACTCCATCGACGCTTGTAGTTCGTGGAAGTCGAGCGTCTCGAGCTCCAGTGTATCGCTTAGAATCAGGTCCCCGTTCTCGATCCCGTACGCGCCGTGCACGATTTCGGTCGCGTTCAGCTCCAGGAGCGTGCGATACAGGTCCTTGCTGGACTCGTTGTCCTCCGGCATGTCCATGACCTTCATCCGGATGAGCAGAAGCGCGTCCGCGTGATGCACGACCATGGGCGTGCCGCTGCTCTCGGTCCGAGTGAGGAACATCCCCTCGTCAACCTCTTCGTAGTCGAGGTCCATGCGAATGAGGAAGCTCTCGAGATCCTCTCGGCTTACCATGACCGTCTCCGTTTATTGTGTGGCTGCGTAGCAGCTAAGGGCCAACATCCTCAAAGGTCCCTACGGTCCGCGAGCATCGTGGTTTCCAGCGGACCCGAAAGGTAAGTACTGTGGCGCGGCATCGCACCGGTCTACTTCAGCAGCGCACCGAGGTGCTGCCCAGTATAGGACGCCTCGGTCGCCGCGACGGTTTCCGGAGTACCCTCGACAAGGATACGTCCTCCACCCGATCCGCCTTCAGGTCCGAGGTCGATCACCCAGTCCGCAG
>JADFLD010000324.1 GCA_022564535.1 Gemmatimonadota bacterium | reverse complement strand
AGAGCTGATCCGTCGTCTCTCCTTCAATGGGATTCGCGTGTACCAGCTCACCTCCGCGGTCACCCACGAAGGCGTGACGCACGCTGCCGGGACCTGGGTCGTCCCGACCGATCAGGAGTTCGGCGAACTCGCCAGACAAGTCCTGGAAGTGCAGACCTATCCGGACCTCAGAGAATATCCGGAGGGTCCACTAGAGCAGCCGTACGACGCGGCCGGGTGGACGCTCCCCTACCAGATGGGCGTCCGGGTGATCGAGGCCACGCAGCCGCTCGGTACCGAGGTGCGAGCCGCCATGCAGGCGCTCGAGGCCGAAGCCACGCCGTGGGACGCCGACGTCGAAGACGCCTCACCGTTCGACCGAGTCTCCGGGGTCGGGTTCGACTCGCATCCGGTCGCCGCCGCGATTCGGCCGCCCGCCGGACGGGTCACCGGCGGGGGCGCCGCGCTGATTCTGGATCCCGCGCAGAACAACACGTTCCGGGCGCTCAACGCCGCCTGGGACGCGGGGGCCACCGTGCGATTCGCCGACGGTCACTACGTGGTGAGCGATCTCGGCGGCGGGGAACGGAACCGCATCGTGGCCGACTATGCGCTGCGCGCGTCCCTGGGAGCCGCCCGCGGCACGGTGCTCCCACGAGCCCGGGTCGGTCTGTACCGTCCCTGGTCTCCGAGCATGGACGAAGGCTGGACGCGTTGGCTCTTCGAGCAGTACGCGTTCTCCTTCAGCAGCGTCAGAAGCTCGGACGTACACGCCGGCAATCTCCGCTCACGGTACGACGTCATCATCCTCGCGTCCGACCGGACCAGCTCCCTCATGAACGGGTTCGCGAAGGGCTCGGTCCCCGCGCGTTACGCAGGCGGGTTGGGCGAAGAAGGCATACGGAGCCTCGATGCGTTCGTGCGAGCCGGTGGCACGCTCGTGTGCATGAGCGCCTCGAGCGATCTGTGCATCGACGAGCTGCACCTGCCCGTCGAGAACGTAGTTCGGGGCCTCGAACGCGGCGACTTCTTCGCCGCCGGGTCGCTGCTCGAGGTCCGGATCGACACAACCCACCCTGTCATGGCCGGCATGCCCGACCTCGCAAAGATCTTCTCCGATAGGAGTCCTGTCTTTACTACGCTGGACGGCTTCGAGGGCAGCGTCTTGGCGGCCTACGCGGAAGAGGGCTCCCCTCTGCTTTCCGGCTATCTGGTCGGGGAGGAGCACCTTCAGGGGCAGGCCGCCGCGGTCGACGTGAAACACGGAGACGGACACGTCATCCTGCTCGGCTTCCGACCCCAGTGGCGTGGTCAGCCGGCCGGCACGTTCAGAACGCTGTTCAACTCCGCGCTCTTCCACGGAGCGCTGGCCGCGTCGTCGAGCGGCGCCGAGGGCTTCTGGACGAAGCCGGAGGAGGAGGAAGACGAAAACGACACCGAAGGGGTCGGGTCATGATCGTTTCAGGGCCGGTACGCACAGCGCTCGCAATCGTCACCGTGCTCCCGCTGGCGATGCTCGCATGCGTCGGTGGGCCAACCGCCACCGAGGAGCCCGTAGACCCCGCCGGAGTGTGGATCTTCGGCATCGTGGTCACGCTGGCCAACGGCATCTGTGCCGGCGACGAGGGATCGTCGTCCGCCCATCCGATCACGATCACGAAAGGCGGCTCGGCACCCCCGTACGCCGTTACGGCCAGTGGCTTCCTCGGCGATCCGCTCAATGTCCTCACCGGCACGTTCGGCGCAGACAATCGGCTCGTGATCTCCGGGAACTACCCCGAGGACGGCGGAACCAACTCCGTGCGCCACGATCTCGTGGCCACTTCGGCAAACCGTATGGAAGGCGTCGAGAACTGGAGCTGGGACGGTTCGAGCGGGACGTGCACGAACAGCACGTCCGATGTGATCGCCGATCGCATGTAGGGGTGGGGATACTCACGACGGATTCCGACACGAAGTTGGTTCTGTTCAGAACGTTGCACACGTTTGCCACGAGGCCGGACTGGCCTTGTCCAACGTGGATCACTCGCGCCTGAACACCATACCATGTCAAGCGTGAAGTAGGGCAGTGCCGAGGCGTAGCGTGAGTGACCTCGCGAAAGGGGGTCAGCGTCGCTCACGGTCTCAGCATGCGGTGCCGACTAGGAGAACGCGAGCAAGCCTCCGCGAAGACACACAGTGGGGACCGGCCTCAGTTCCGCTCGTACTCCTTGAGGACCTGCGACTCAATACCGTCCACGTCCAGCCGGGCAGCCATTCGTTCAATGTCGGCTGACATCAGATCGCTCCAGGCTTGGTAGCGCCGGTGGTTCTTCATCGGTTCGAGGACAACTTCGAACCACGGAAGGAATGTGAACATGCGAAAGCCCCCAACGTACGCTCGTTCGAGTGTGTCCATGGCGCCGTCCGTATCGCCCAGCGCAGCGTACGCATTGGCCACGTCAAACAGGACCCCGGGCCTCTGGTCCCCTTCGTCGACCAGCGCAAGCCCGTCCTCGATGGCGTTTCTAAGAATTGAATCGGCTTCCTCTTCGCGTCCTACCATCGCAAGCGCATATCCGTAGCCACTGCCTATGCTGATGCCGATCGGTCCCGGTATTGGGG